>JAQZAY010000107.1 GCA_029239415.1 Pseudomonas sp.
CGTTGAAAAGAAGTTCCAGGTCCCCTTCGTCTAGTGGCCTAGGACACCGCCCTTTCACGGCGGTAACAGGGGTTCGAGTCCCCTAGGGGACGCCAATTTTTTACCCGCGTTTGCGGGACTTGGAAGGCTCATTCGATTATTGAATGGGCCTTTTGTTTTTCCTCCCTTTAAAAAGTGCTTTTCCCCCTCCTGACCAACGGTGGGCGTTTCTGCTTGCCGAAAAATATTACAAGCATAATATTACCTCCATCATATTTGTGAGGTGGTCATGAGCGACAGGAAGAGCAAGACCCGTGAACGGATTCTCGAAGCGGCCTGCGATGCACTGGTCCAGCAGGGACCCGTCGAGCCCAGCGTGAGCGATGTGATGAGTGCCGCCGGCCTTACGGTGGGCGGCTTCTACGCCCATTTCGAAAGCAAGGAGGCGTTGATGCTCGAGGCGTTTCGCCACCTGCTCGGTGAACGCCGGGCGATGCTGTCCCAGGCCGATCCGAGCCTTGACGGCGATGCCCGCCGCGCGCTGGTGGCAGCGTTCTATCTTTCGCGCAAGCACCGCGATGCCGTCCATGACCTCGGTTGCCCGCTGCCCAATGCACTGAGCGAGATGCAGCGCCTGCCCGAGGCATTCCGCGGGGCCTTGGCCGAGCATATCGAACTGATGACCGCGCAACTGGCCGAGCGCCCCGAGGACATTGACAAAGTCCTGGTCGACCTGGCGCTGATGGTCGGTGGCATCGCCCTGGCACGGGCCCTGGGCGGCACAGAGTTGTCCGACCGTATTCTGCGTGCCGCCAAGTCGGCGGTGATCTGATCACCCGCAACCCTGGAGCAAGGCAATGGCTACCCTGAGCTGGTTACGTGGCGTCAATGGCACCCTCGGGCATGTGCTGCCGGAGCATGTCGCTGGCACGATGCGCAAGGCTTTCATGACCCCACGCAACCTGCCGCCCAGGCCCTGGGAATTGCCGTTGCTCGCGCGTGCCGAGCGCATCACCCTGCGCTTCGGGCTCTCGGCCTTGCGTTGGGGGCAGGGTCCGACGGTGTTGCTGATCCACGGATGGGAAGGGCGCCCGACCCAGTTCGCCTCTCTGATCGAAACCCTGGTCGAGAAAGGACACACGGTCGTCTCCCTGGAAGGGCCCGCCCATGGCCGCTCGCCGGGCCACCAGGCGCATGTGGTGCTGTTTGCACGTGCGCTGCTGGAAGCCGCTGCGGAGCTGCCGCCGCTGCGCGCCGTGATCGGCCACTCGATGGGCGGTGCCAGTGTGTTGCTGGCCTTGCAGTGGGGGCTGCGGGCCGATGCTGCCGTCAGCATCGCGGCCCCGGCACAGCTGCTGGGCGTGCTGCGCAGCTTCGCCCGTCGCCTGGGACTGCCGGCGCGAGCGCGGGCCGCGTTCATCCGGCAGATCGAACGTGATGTTGGCGTGCAGGTCAGCAAGCTGGATGTCAGTGGCTACCAGCTCGACATCCCGGGCCTGGTGGTCCACGCCCGTGACGATCCGCTGGTGCCGTCCAGCGAGGCGCCGATCATCCACAAGTCCTGGTTCGACAGTCGCCTGATGGTGCTCGAGGAAGGGGGGCACCAGCGCGTGCTGGCTGACCCGCGTCTGAGCGACGGCGTGCTCGAGCTGCTGGCGCGTACCGCGATGCCGGCCCGGCAATCGGCCTGAGCCTGGGTTACACTGGCCCGTTCATCATTCAAGGGAGCGGGCATGAGCTGGGACCTGGCAGCGCCATTCATCATCGACCTGAGCGTCGGCGCCGAAGACATAGACGGCCTCGGCCACGCCAACAACGCCGTCTACGTCACCTGGCTCGAACGCTGCGCCTGGCGTCACTCGCAGCGCCTGGGCCTGGACCTCGCCGAGTACCGCCGCCTCGATCGCGCCATGGCCGTCGTGCGCCACGAGATCGACTACCTTGCCGCGGGTTACCAGGATGACGAGCTGCAGCTGGCCACCTGGATCGTCGACTGGGACCAGCGCCTGCGCATGACCCGCCGCTTCCAGCTCAAGCGCCCCAGCGACGGCACGACCTTGCTGCGAGCGCAGACAACCTTCGTCTGCATCGAGCTGTCCACGGGCAAGCCAAAACGCATGCCTGCGCAATTCATCGAGGGATACGGCCCGGCGCTGATCGGTGCCTGACCAGGTGTTCATTTTTGCTAGACTGCCGCACTTTTTCATTCGAGACACCATCCATGCAAATTGCCCTGGCCCCCATGGAGGGGCTGGTCGACAACATCCTGCGCGACGTGCTGACCCGGGTGGGCGGCATCGACTGGTGCGTGACCGAGTTCATCCGCGTCTGCGACCGCCTGCTGCCCGAATCGCAATTCGACAAGCTGGCGCCCGAGTTGCGCGACGGCGCACGAACCGCTGCCGGTGTGCCGATGCGGGTGCAACTGCTCGGTTCGGATCCGGCATGCCTGGCCGACAACGCGGTGCTGGCCTGCCAGCTCGGCGCGCCGGTGATCGACCTGAACTTCGGCTGCCCGGCCAAGACGGTGAACAAGTCGCGTGGCGGGGCGGTGCTGCTCAAGGAGCCGGAGCTGCTGCACGCGATCGTGCGCGAGGTGCGCCGGGCCGTGCCAGCGCATATCCCGGTGACCGCCAAGATGCGCCTGGGCTTCGATAGCCCCGACGGCGCGCTCGAATGCGCCACTGCGCTGGCCGAGGGTGGGGCCGACCACCTGGTGGTGCATGCACGGACCAAGGTCGACGGCTACAAGCCGCCCGCACACTGGGAATGGGTGGCGCGGGTCCAGGACGTGGTCAAGGTGCCGGTGTTCGCCAATGGCGAGATCTGGACCGTCGAGGACTGGCAGCGTTGCCGGGCGGTGAGTGGCGCCGAGCACATCATGCTCGGGCGAGGGCTGGTTTCGCGGCCGGATCTTGCCCTGCAGATCGCCGCGGTGCGCGAAGGGCGCGAGTACCCGCCATTGGATTGGCCGGCATTGCTGCCCCTGTTGCAGGAATTCTGGCGCCAGGCCCAGGCCAAGCTGTCGCCACGGTACGCGCCGGGACGTCTGAAGCAATGGCTGGGGATGCTGACCCGCGGCTATCCGCAAGCGGTGGAGTTGTTCGCCCAAGTGCGGCGCGAGCAGGACTGTGCCCGGATCAGTGGGTTATTGGGAATGGCGTAGGGGCCAAGCCGGGCGGCAAGGGTGAAAAATTTTTTTGCCGCCCCGCTTGAAAAGCGCTTGGTGGGACATATCTGTTGGGTACGCGATGCCGAATTCGGGTCGCGGAATCAACCACTCGCTGATCTCAGGAGATGTACCATGACTACCGCTTTTTCCCTCGCACCTCTGTTCCGTCATTCTGTTGGCTTCGACCGCTTCAACGACCTGTTCGAGTCCGCAGCGCGCAACGAGGCGGGTAGCAGCTACCCACCCTACAACGTCGAGAAGCATGGCGATGACCACTATCGCATCGTTGTCGCGGCAGCCGGTTTCCAGGAACAGGACCTGGACCTGCAAGTCGAGAAGGGTGTGCTGACCGTGACCGGCGGCAAGCGCGATGCCAGCGCCGAAAGCGTGACCTACCTGCACCAGGGCATCGCCCAGCGTGCCTTCAAGCTGTCGTTCCGCCTGGCCGACCATATCGAGGTCAAGGCCGCTGACCTGTCCAACGGCCTGCTCAGCATCGATCTGCTGCGCATCGTGCCGGAAGAGGCCAAGGCCAAGCGCATTCCGATCGGTTCGGATAAGCCAGCGCTGAGCTGAGACTGGCTGTGACAAGAAGGGCGCCCTCGGGCGCCCTTCTTTGTGGGCGTCTAGTAGTCCGCCGGCGCCTCCAGCAACATCTGCCGAAACTCCTTCAGCGGCAGCGGCCTGCTGTACAGGTATCCCTGGTACAGATGGCATCCCTGGCGTTCGAGGAACTCCAGCTGCTCGCTCAATTCGACCCCCTCGGCTATCACCGTCAGGTCAAGGCTGCGAGCCATGGCGACGATGGCCCGGACGATCTCGGCATCGTTGGGGTCGACCGGGGCGTCGCGCACGAACGACTGGTCGATCTTCAGTGCATCCACCGGCAAGCGCTTGAGGTAGGTGAGCGATGAATAGCCAGTGCCGAAATCATCCATGGCAAAGCTCACGCCGTAGCGCTTGAGCTCGCGCATCTTGCTGATGGTGTCTTCCAGGTTCTGGATGACGATGCCTTCGGTGATCTCCAGCTTGAGCATGTGCCGGGGCAGGCGGTAGTCGTCGAGGCTGCGCAGTACCCGCTCGACAAAATCGTTCTGGCGAAACTGGCGTGGACTGATGTTCACGCACAGGCTGAACGCCTCGGCGTCGATCAGCCGGTCCTGAAGCATCCCTGCGCAGGCATCGCAGGCCTCGTCGAGGATCCAGCTGCCGACCTCGAGGATCAGGCCGCTTTCCTCCAGCACCTGGATGAACTGCGCGGGTGGCTGTTGTCCCAGCTGTGGATGGTGCCAGCGCAGCAGCACTTCGGCACCGATGATGTGGTTGTCACGGGCATCGACCTGGGGTTGAAAGTGCAGGGCCAGCTGGCCGCGGGCGAGCGCCAGGCGCAGGTCGTTCTCCATGCGCAGGCGCTCGCTGGCGGCTTTCTGCATGGTGGTGTGGAACACCTGCGTGGTATTGCGCCCCGAGTCCTTGGCCCGGTACAGGGCGATGTCGGCGCGCTTGAGCAGGTCGGCGGGGGTCACGCCGTGGTCGGGAATCAGCGCCACGCCGATGCTGGGGGTGACCTGCAGGCGCTGGCCATCCAGCGACATGGGCGCGACCAGCAGTTCGCGAAGCGAGTCGGCCAGCTTGCGGACCTGCCCCTCGACCGCCTCGCGGCTGCCTTCGAGCCCACCGAGCAGTACCACGAACTCGTCGCCTCCCAGGCGGGCCACCGTGTCCTCCAGGCGCACGCTGGCCTCAAGGCGCGCCGTGATGATCTTCAGCACCGTGTCGCCGACCGGATGGCCGAGCGAATCGTTGATGTGCTTGAAATGATCGAGGTCCAGAAACAGCAAGGCACCACGCAGGTTCTGGCGCTTGAGCAAGGCGATCTGCTGGCTCAGGCGGTCCATCAGCAGGGCGCGGTTGGGCAGGTTGGTCAGCGGGTCGTGATAGGCCAGGTGGCGGATCTGCGCCTGGGCGTTCTTCAACTGGCTGACGTCGCGAGCGGTCAGCAGCAGGCAGTCGGTTTCGTTGAGGGAAATCGGCTCGACCGAGACCTCGACGGTCAGGATTTCGCCGCGCTTGTTGCGTCCCAGCATCTCCCGATGATGCACGCGACCGCGCTCCATCAATTCATTGAGCAAGGCGGCGCGCTGCTTCTGGTCGGTCCAGATGCCCAGTTCATGCACCGTGCGCCCGACCACTTCGGCTGCGCTGTAGCCGGTAAGCCGGCAGAAGCCGTCATTGACCTCCAGGTAGCGCCCGCTCTGGCGTTCGGTGATGGTGATGGCATCCGGACTTGAGTGAAAGGCCTTGGCGAACTTTTCCTCGCTGGCCTTGAGCGCCGCTTCCGCGCGTTGCTGCTGGGTGATGTCGCGCAGGGTGGTGACGCTGCAGGGTTGGCTGCCGACGCTGATCAGGCGGCTGGAGATCACGCATGTCAGGGGGATGCCGTTGCTGTGATTGACCACCACCGCCACGTTGCTCAAGGCCTGGTCGCGAATGACCTGCTCGATGCGCTGGGCACGCGCCGCCGACTCGGCCCACAGGCCGATCTCCTCGGCGGTACGGCCGAGCACCTGCGGCACGCTCCAGCCAAAGGTCTGGGTGAAGGCCGGGTTCACCTCGATGAACTGGCCCGTGTCCTGGCGCGTCACGCAGATCGGATCGGGGCTGGCCTGGAACAGGCTGGCGAATTTTTCTTCCGAGGCGCTCAAGCGCTGCTCCCGCTCGACCTGGCCGGTGATGTCGAGCAGGGTGCCGGCCATGCGCAGCGGGTTGCCCTGGTCGTCGCGGTACAGCCGGGCGCGGCTTTCGATGTAGCGCGAAGCACCGTCTTCGAGCTGGACGCGGTAGGTGATCTGGTAGTTGCCTGCCGGACCCTCGCGCAGGCTGCGGTAGGCCTGGCGCATGGCCTCGCGCTCCTGCTCGGGCACACCCTCGAAAAAGGCCTCGAAAGATTCGTGGAAGGGTGTCGGCTCGAGGCCGTGCAGTTGTGCGGCGCGGGCCGAACCGTAGAGCATGCCGCTGGGGATGTGCCAGTCCCAGGTGCCCATCTGTGCAGAGTCCAGCGCCAGGTCGAGCCGTTCCTGGCTTTCCTTGAGTGCCCGTTCGGAGTTGATCAGCGCAGCTTCGCGCTCGCGCTGGCGGGTGATCTCGCGGATCACCCCGATCATCATCTGCGGCCGTCCCAGGCTGTCGCGGGTGAGGCTGCCGTTGATCTCCAGCCAATGCTGGCTGCCGTCCGGCCAGCGGATCCGGTGGCGCATGGCGCGTTCCACCGGCTCGCCGTCGATCACCGCGTTGAAGGCCTGGCGCGCACGTTCGCGGTCTTCCTCGGGCAGCAGGTCGAGGTAGTCGATGTCTTCGGCCAGGGGCTGGTCGGGATCGAATCCGAACAGCGCCTGGGTGCCTCGCGACCAGCTGATCCGCCCGCTTTCTATATCCCAGAGCCAGGCTCCCAGGCGCGCGCCATTGAGCGCGACCAGCAGCTGCGGTGCGTTTTGCCAGGTCTGCTCGGACTCCTGGGGATCGGCCGCGTGGATGCGCGGCAGCCGCGCAGAACGATGTGCTGATTTGGACATCAATACCAGACCTTTGGCCGATGACGCGTCCTTGAGAGTGATGCCGGTGCTGCCGGCCTGTCAGGCATGCCTTGCATGGCTGTCGAGCAGAGCCATGAAGGCTTTGGCGGCGTTCGACAGCGTTCGTTCCGTATGCAGAATGTAGCCTAGCTGGCGCGACAGCTGTATGCCGGGCAAAGCGATGGGTGCGACCTGCTCATCAAGCATGGTGCGGGGCAGCACGCTCCATGCAAGGCCTATGGACACCATCATCTTGATGGTTTCCAGGTAGTTGGTGCTCATGGCGATGTTCGGCGCCAGCCCCTGGCTTTCGAACAGGCGCTGGACGATGTGGTGGGTAAAGGTGTTGCCGCCCGGAAACACGGCCGGGTGGTGGGCCACGTCGGCCAGGCTCACCGTGCTGTTGCTGGCCAGTGGGTGCTCGGGCGCCGCGACGAAGTCGAGCGGGTCTTCCCACACCGTGACTGCGCGCACCAGGCGATGGGGTTCGGGGGCCAGGGTAATGACGGCAATTTCCGCCCGGCCATGGAGGATTTCGTCGTAGGCCGCTTCCGAATCCATGAACTGAATATCCAGCGCCACTGCCGGGTACTGACGGGTGAAGGCCCGTAGCAGCGGGGGCAGGCGGTGCAAGCCAATATGATGGCTGGTGGCCAGGGTCAGTCGGCCTGCCACTTCACCGGTCAGATTGGTCAGGGCGCGCCGCGTATCATCGAGCACATTGAGGATCTGGTAGGCACGTGGCAACAGGGCACGACCGGCCTCGGTCAAGGTGACTTCGCGACCGAGGCGGTCGAACAGACGCACGTCCAGTTGCTGCTCCAGGCCGGCGATGCGCTTGCTGATGGCCGGCTGGGTCAGATGCAGCCGCTCGCCGGCCCCGGAAAAGCTGCCAACCTCGGCAATGGCGATAAAGGCGCTGAGATTGGCCAGGTCCATTATCTTGATTCCTGTTTGTTATACAAAGCATGAAAATTATGAATTTGAGTTATTCAATCTATCCTCATAGCATCGTCCCTACAAGCCAAGGGGTTAACTGGCGTAGAAACTGATGAGGAACCGTTCGATGGCCGGCAGAACGCTGTACGACAAACTCTGGGATTCGCATGTGGTCAAGCAGCGTGACGATGGCTCGTCGCTGATCTACATCGATCGCCACATCATCCACGAAGTGACTTCGCCACAGGCGTTCGAAGGCCTGCGCCTCGCGGCCCGCAAGCCATGGCGCATCGATGCCAACATCGCCACCCCGGACCACAACGTGCCGACCACCCCGGAACGCAAGGGCGGCATCGAGGCCATCGTCGACCAGGTGTCGCGCCTGCAGGTGCAGACCCTCGACGAGAACTGCGACGAGTACGGCATCAACGAATTCAAGATGAATGACGTGCGCCAGGGCATCGTCCACGTCATCAGCCCGGAGCAGGGCGCCACCTTGCCCGGCATGACCGTGGTCTGTGGCGACTCGCACACCTCGACCCATGGCGCCTTTGGCGCGCTGGCCCACGGCATCGGCACCTCGGAAGTCGAGCACGTGCTCGCCACCCAGTGCCTGGTGGCCAAGAAGATGAAGAACATGCTGGTGCGCGTCGAAGGACAGCCGGCGTTCGGCGTGACCGCCAAGGACATCGTCCTCGCCGTGATCGGCAAGATCGGGACCGCAGGCGGCAACGGCCATGCCATGGAATTTGCCGGCAGCGCGATCCGCGCACTGTCCATGGAAGGCCGCATGACCATCTGCAACATGTCGATCGAGGCGGGTGCGCGGGTGGGCCTGGTGGCCACCGACGAGACGACCATCGCCTACGTGAAGGGCCGCCCCTACGCGCCGAACGGCGAGCAGTGGGACCGCGCGGTGGCCGCCTGGCAGGACCTGGTCTCCGACGACGATGCCGTGTTCGACACCGTGGTCGAGCTGGACGCCTCGCAGATCAAGCCGCAGGTCAGCTGGGGCACTTCTCCGGAAATGGTCCTGGCCGTCGACCAGCGGGTCCCCGACCCTGCTGCCGAGCCGGACCTGGTCAAGCGCGGTTCGATCGAGCGCGCGCTCAAGTACATGGGCCTGGACGCCAACCAGGCGATCACCGACATTCGCCTGGACCGTGTGTTCATCGGCTCCTGCACCAACTCGCGCATCGAAGACCTGCGCGCCGCCGCCGAGATCGCCAAGGGCCGCAAGGTCGCCGCGACCGTGAAGCAGGCGATCGTCGTGCCGGGTTCCGGCCTGGTCAAGGCCCAGGCCGAGCGCGAGGGGCTGGACAAGGTGTTCATCGAGGCCGGCTTCGAATGGCGTGAACCTGGCTGCTCCATGTGCCTGGCGATGAACCCGGACCGGCTCGAGAGCGGCGAGCACTGCGCCTCCACCTCCAACCGCAACTTCGAGGGGCGCCAGGGCGCCGGTGGTCGTACCCACCTGGTAAGCCCGGCCATGGCCGCAGCCGCTGCAGTGACGGGCCACTTCATCGATGTCCGCGAATTGATCCAAGGGAGCGCAGCATGAAAGCCTTTACCCAGCACACCGGTCTCGTCGCTCCGTTGGATCGTGCCAACGTCGACACCGACCAGATCATTCCCAAGCAGTTTCTCAAGTCGATCAAGCGCACCGGCTTTGGCCCCAACCTGTTCGACGAGTGGCGCTACCTGGACGTCGGCCAGCCCTACCAGGACAACAGCAAGCGGCCGTTGAACACCGAGTTCGTGCTCAACCACGCGCGCTACCAGGGTGCCAGCGTGTTGCTGGCGCGCGAGAACTTCGGCTGCGGCTCCAGCCGCGAACACGCGCCCTGGGCGCTGGACGAATATGGCTTTCGCAGTGTCATCGCGCCAAGCTTCGCCGACATTTTCTTCAACAACAGCTTCAAGAACGGCCTGCTGCCGATCATCCTCAGCGACGAGGAAGTCGACGAGCTGTTCAGGCAGGTCGAGGCCAACCCGGGCTACCAGCTGACCATCGACCTGCAGGCCCAGGCCGTGACCCGCCCGGATGGCAAGGTGCTGCATTTCGAGATCGATGCCTTCCGCAAGCATTGCCTGCTCAATGGCCTGGACGACATCGGCCTGACTTTGCAGGACAGCGATGCCATCAAGGCATTCGAGGGCAAGCACCGCGCCAGCCAGCCATGGCTGTTCCGCGACGCGTGAACACCCGTATTTTCCGGCGCGCCGAGCAGGCGCGCCGCTTGAATGGATAGAGGAACGCATGAGCAAGCAGATTCTGATTCTCCCAGGTGATGGCATTGGTCCGGAAATCATGGCCGAGGCGGTCAAGGTGCTGGAACTGGCGAACGACAAGTTCCAGCTCGGCTTCGCCCTGGAGCACGACGTGATCGGTGGCGCGGCCATCGACAAGCACGGCGTGCCGCTGGCCGACGAGACCCTGGAGCGTGCGCGCAAGGCCGATGCCGTGCTGCTGGGCGCGGTCGGCGGACCGAAGTGGGACAAGATCGAGCGCGACGTGCGCCCGGAGCGTGGCCTGCTGAAGATCCGCTCGCAACTGGGTCTGTTCGCCAACCTGCGTCCTGCGATCCTCTACCCGCAGCTGGCCGAGGCATCCTCGCTCAAGCCCGAAATCGTCGCCGGCCTGGATATCCTCATCGTCCGTGAGCTGACCGGCGGCATCTACTTCGGCGCGCCGCGCGGCACCCGTGAGCTCGAAGGTGGCGAACGCCAGGCCTACGACACGCTGCCGTACAGCGAGAGCGAGATCCGCCGCATCGCCCGCGTGGGCTTCGACATGGCCCGCGTGCGCGGCAAGAAACTGTGCTCGGTGGACAAGGCCAACGTCCTGGCCTCGAGCCAGCTGTGGCGCGAAGTGGTCGAGGAGGTCGCCAAGGACTACCCGGACGTGGAATTGAGCCACATGTACGTCGATAACGCGGCCATGCAGCTGGTGCGCGCGCCCAAGCAGTTCGACGTGGTGGTGACCGACAACATGTTCGGTGACATTCTGTCGGATGAGGCTTCCATGCTGACCGGTTCCATCGGCATGCTGCCTTCAGCGTCCCTGGATGCCGACAACAAGGGCATGTACGAGCCTTGCCATGGCTCGGCGCCGGACATCGCGGGGCTGGGCATCGCCAACCCCTTGGCGACCATCCTCTCGGTGTCGATGATGCTGCGCTACAGCTTCAACCAGCATGCC
>JAQZAY010000108.1 GCA_029239415.1 Pseudomonas sp.
ACAACTTCTGCACTCCATATTTATATGCCTGCGTTCGGAGCAGTGACAACTACTGCCATGACTCCGTGCGCCCGGATACTGCTGATCAATCAACTGGTCTGGCTCTTTTGCTTATCGAGCCGGCGTGACAAACACACGAGGTGAATGCGATGCGTATCAGCATCTTTGGTTTGGGTTATGTGGGTGCAGTCTGTGCTGGCTGCCTGTCGGCACGCGGCCATGAAGTGATTGGTGTGGATGTTTCCCAGACCAAGATCGACCTGATCAACCAGGGCAAGTCGCCCATCGTCGAACCAGGGCTCGAGGCGCTGTTGCAGCAGGGCATCGCCAACGGTCGCCTGCGTGGTACCACCGACTTCGCCGAGGCCATCCGCGCCAGCGACGTGTCGATGATCTGCGTCGGCACGCCAAGCAAGAAGAACGGCGACCTGGGCCTGGAGTACATCGAGGCGGTGTGCCGCGAGATCGGCAACGTGCTGCGTGACACCACTCGCCGCCACACCATCGTGGTACGCAGCACCGTGCTGCCGGGCACCGTGAAGAACGTGGTCATCCCGATGCTCGAACAATGCTCGGGCAAGAAGGCCGGCGTCGACTTCGGCGTGGCGGTCAACCCTGAGTTCCTGCGCGAAAGCACTGCGATCAAGGACTACGACCAGCCTCCGATGACCGTCATCGGCGAGTTCGACAGCGCCAGCGGCGACGTACTGCAAGCGCTGTACGAGGAACTCGATGCACCGGTCATCCGCAAGCCGATCGAAGTGGCCGAGATGATCAAGTACACCTGCAACGTGTGGCACGCCACCAAGGTGACCTTCGCCAACGAGATCGGCAACATCGCCAAGGCCGTCGGCGTCGATGGCCGTGAAGTGATGGACGTGGTCTGCCAGGACAAGACCCTGAACCTGTCGCAGTACTACATGCGCCCAGGCTTCGCCTTCGGCGGCTCGTGCCTGCCCAAGGACGTACGTGCCCTGACCTACCGGGCCAGCAGCCTGGACGTCAAGGCGCCGCTGCTCGACTCGCTGATGCGCAGCAACGAATCGCAGGTGCAGAACGCCTTCGACATCATCGAGAGCCACGACAAGCGCAAGGTCGCCCTGCTGGGCCTGAGCTTCAAGGCCGGTACCGACGACCTGCGCGAAAGCCCGCTGGTCGAACTGGCCGAGCGCCTGATCGGCAAGGGCTACGAGCTGAACATCTACGACAGCAATGTCGAGTACGCCCGCGTCCACGGCGCCAACAAGGAGTACATCGAGTCGAAGATCCCGCACGTGTCCTCCCTGCTCAACGCCGACTTCGAGCAAGTGATCGACAACGCCGACATCATCGTGCTGGGCAACCGTGACGAGAAGTTCCGCGCCCTGGCGCAGCAGGCCCCGGCCGGCAAGCAGGTCATCGACCTGGTCGGCTTCATGGGCGCAGCCACCTGCCCTGCCAGCCGCACCGAAGGCATCTGCTGGTAAACCCAGGCAGGGGCGCGCCGCCGACCGGCGCCGCGCCCCGCCCCTTTTCTCTCGCGACGGATGCAGAACATGCAAAGGCTCAAGACAGTGCTGTTGCAGAGCGCCGGGTGGCTGTTCTACATGAGCTTGCTCATGCTGATCGCCCTGGCCGTGCCCGGCGACATCTTCGACCCGCAGTCGAAGCACTTCATCTTCCTGGTGGGCGCCGTGGGTATCTGGCGCTACTCCATGGGCGCGACCCATTTCGTGCGCGGGATGATCTTCCTCTACGGCGTCTACCCCTACCTGCGGCGCAAGGTGCGCAAGCTGGGCAAGTCGGCCGATCCGTCGCACGTGTACCTGATGGTCACCAGCTTTCGCATCGAAGCGCTGACCACCGCGCAGGTCTACAGCTCGGTGATCCGCGAGGCGATCAACTGCGGCCTGCCGACCACCGTGGTCTGCTCGCTGGTGGAGATGTCCGACGAGCTGCTGGTCAAGAGCCTGTGGGCCAAGTACAACCCGCCCGAGCACGTCAGCCTGGACATCGTGCGCATCGCCGGCACCGGCAAGCGCGATGGCCTGGCCTACGGCTTCCGCGCGATCTCGCGGATGCTGCCCGACCAGCACGCGGTGGTCGCGGTGATCGACGGCGACACCGTGCTCGATGACGGCGTGGTGCGCAAGACGGTGCCCTGGTTCAAGCTGTTCCCCAACGTGGGTGGCCTTACCACCAACGAATTCTGCGAAGTGCGCGGCGGCTACGTCATGAGCGAGTGGCACAAGCTGCGCTTCGCCCAACGCCACATCAACATGTGCTCGATGGCCCTGTCCAAGCGGGTCCTGACCATGACCGGGCGCATGTCGATGTTCCGCGCCAGCGTGGTGACCAACCCCGAGTTCATCGCCGACGTCGAGAGCGATTCGCTCGAGCACTGGCGCCTGGGTCGCTTCAAGTTCCTCACCGGCGACGACAAGTCGAGCTGGTTCAGCCTCATGCGCCTGGGCTACGACACCTTCTACGTGCCGGATGCAGCGATCAACACGGTCGAGCACCCGCCGGAGAAAAGCTTCCTCAAGGCCAGCCGCAAGCTGATGTACCGCTGGTACGGCAACAACCTGCGGCAGAACTCCCGCGCGCTGGGGCTGGGCCTGAACCGCCTGGGCCTGTTCACCTGCGTGGTGCTGTTCGACCAGCGCGTGTCGATGTGGACCAGCCTGCTGGGCCTGACCGTCGCGATCATCGCCAGCTTCAAGTTCGGCCTGGGCTTTTTGCTGGTGTACCTGCTGTGGATCGGCATCACCCGCCTGATCCTCACCATCATGCTGCTGTGCTCCGGCCACAGCGTGGGGCCGGCCTACCCGCTGATCCTCTATTACAACCAGATCGTCGGCGCGCTGATGAAGATCTACGTGTTCTTCCGCCTCGACAAGCAATCCTGGACGCGTCAGCCCACCGCCCTCAAGCGTGACCTCGCCAGCTTTCAACAATGGTTCAACACCTGGTCCTCGCGGACCATGACCTTCTCGGCGGCCAGCATCTTCGTGGCTGTGCTGTTCATGGTCGTGTGAGCCCAACCCGGATCGGATCTAACAGGAACAACACCATGAATACCGCCGTGAACGTCAATGTCGTGCATGAGTCCGAAGCCCAGCGCCAGCACGCCCGGGTAAGAATCCCGGCCAAGCTGCGCTACCTGGGGGCCAACCGCGAGCCACAGGAAGTCAAGGTCGAGGACCTGTCGGCCGGTGGCCTGTGCTTCCATGCCAGGCAGCCGCTGAAGGTCGGCGAGGTACTGCGCGGCCGCCTGCAGTTCGTGGTCGACAACCTGGGCCTGGCGATGGACATCGAGTTCCAGGTGCGTTCGTTCAACAGCGCCGACGGCCGTACCGGGGCGCAGTTCCAGAACCTCGAGCAGCGGGACATCTCTACCCTGCGCCACATCATCACCTCGCACCTGTCGGGTGAGCTGATCAGCGTGGGCGACGTGCTCAGCACCCTGCAGCGCGACAACTTCACCAAGGCACGCAAGCAAAAGGATGGCGGCGCGGGCATGAGCGCCTTCGGCCGCCTGCGCGCGGTGACGGTCAGCCTGGGTGTGTTCGTGGTCGGCGTGGCGGCGTTCGGCTTCATTGCCAAGTCGCTGTATGGCCTGTACTTCGTCAGCCATGCCCAGGCCGGCGTGGTCGCAGTGCCCACCACCAACATCACCATGCCCCGCGACGGTACCGTGCAGAGCCTGGTGCAAGGCGGTGGCGATGTGATCAAGGGCGCGCCGCTGGCCTCGTTCAGCACCAGCATGCTCGACCTGCTCAAGGGCCACCTGGACGACCAGCAACTGGAGCCTGCGAAGGTCGAGGAGCTGTTCGGCAAGCAGCTCAGCGGCACGCTTACCAGCCCCTGCGATTGCGTGGTCTCGCGCCAACTGGTCGACGACGGCCAGTACGCCAGCAAGGGCCAGGTGATCTTCCAGCTGGTGCCGCGCACCACCGAGCCGACCGTGGAGGCGCGCTTCTCCTATCGCCAGTTCGACGAGGTCAAGCCAGGTACCCGGGTCAACTTCCAGGTGGCCGGCGAAGACCAGGTGCGCACTGGGCAGATCGTCAGCAGCGCCAGCCTGAACAGCGAAGACCTGGCCTCCGATATCCGTGTGCAGATCAAGCCTGACGGTGCGCTGCCAGCCGAACTGGCGGGCCGCCCGGCTTCGGTCAACAGCGACCGAGGGCCGTCGCTTGACTGGCTGATCAACAAGGCCGCGGCTCGCGGGCTTTAAGGGGATCCGATGATGAGTTCAGGATACCGCGGGACCTGTGGCTGGCTTGGGCTTTGCGCCCTTGCCATCGCCGTGGCCGGCTGCGCCGGCCTGCCCGACCAGCGTCTGGCCAACGAAGCCCTCAAGCGCGGCGACACCGCGCTGGCCGAGCAGAACTACAAGGCCCTGGCGGACCTGGGCTACAGCGAGGCCCAGGTCGGGCTGGCCGACATCCAGGTCGCCACCCAGGACCCCGCCAAGATCAAGCAGGCCGAGGCCACCTACCGCGCCGCGGCCAGCACCTCGTCCCGTGCCCAGGCGCGTCTTGGCCGCCTGCTGGTGGCCAAGCCCGACAGCACCCAGGCCGAGCGTGAAGAAGCCGAAACCCTGCTCAAGCAGGCCGCCGCCCGAGGCGAAGGCAATACCCTGATTCCGCTGGCAATGCTCTACCTGCAGTACCCGCAGAGCTTCCCCAACGTCAACGCCCAGCAGCAGATCGACCAATGGCGCGCGGCCGGCAACCCGGAAGCAGGCCTGGCCCAGGTGCTGCTCTACCGCACCCAGGACACCTACGACCAGCACCTGGACGAGGTCGAGACGATCTGCAAGGCCGCCTTGCAGAGCACCGACATCTGCTACGTGGAGCTGGCTACCGTCTACCAGAAGCGCGGCCAGGCCGACCAGCAAGCCGCGCTGATCGAGCAGCTGAAAAGCGCCCACGCCCGCGGCGTGGTTCCCGCCAGCCGGGTCGACAGCGTCGCTCGCGTACTGGCCGACCGCAGTCTTGGCCAGACCGACGAGAAGACCGCCAAGGCCCTGCTCGAGCAGGTTGCCCCGGCCAACCCGGCGTCCTGGGTCAGCCTGGCCCAGCTGCTCTACGACTTCCCTGAGCTGGGCGACACCGACCAGTTGCTCGGCTACATCGAGAAAGGCCGTGAAGCGCAGCAGCCTCGCGCCGACCTGCTGCTGGGCCGCCTCTACTACGAAGGCAAGAGCTTGCCAGCCGATGCGCAGAAAGCCGAGCAGCACCTGCTGGCCGCCGCCAACGCCGGCGAAGTCAGTGCGCACTACTACCTCGGCCAGCTGTACCGTCGTGGCTACCTGGGCAACGTCGAGCCGCAAAAGGCCGTCGATCACCTGCTCAGCGCCGCCCGCGGTGGCCAGCTCAGCGCCGACTACGCGCTGGCCCAGCTCTACAGCGAAGGCCACGGCATTCGCCAGAACCCTGGCAATGCCTGGGTCTTCGCCCAGCTGGCGCAAGCCACCCCTTCCCCGCAATCGGCCGAATTGCTGCAACAACTCGACCAGCAACTGACGCCTGAACAGCGCAGCCAGGCCCAGAGCCTGCTCGCCCAGGAGAAACAGGCGCGCGGCGCCGTGGCCCCGGGCGGCAATGCCCTGGCCCTCGAAGCGCTGCAAGAAGAAGACGACGGCGAGGACGCCCTATGACGCTCAACCCCTTCATGAAGGCCGGCATCGGCCTGAGCTTTGCGCTGCTGTGGTCGTGCCCGACCCTGGCCGACATGACCGCCGAAAAGAACTTCGGCCTGGACGTGAAGATCACCGGCCAGTCCGAGGACGACCGCGACCTGGGCACCCGCTCGGGCGGTGACGTGGCGGGCCTGGGCCTGGACCTGCGCCCCTGGGTGTATGGCGAGCGCGGCAACTGGAGCGCCTTTGCCATGGGCCAGGCCGTCGCCGCTACCGACATCATCGAGACCGACACCCTGCGCCAGTCCGACGACGGCAGCGAAGTGCAGACCGGTGACGACAGCCGCGAACCGGACAAGAGCTACCTGGCGCTGCGCGAGTTCTGGGTCGGCTACAGCGGCCTGACCGCCTACCCCGGCGAACAGCTGCGCCTGGGCCGCCAGCGCCTGCGCAACGACGACGGCATGTGGCGCGACACCAACATCGAAGCGCTCAACTGGACTTTCGACACTACCCTGCTGCGTGCCAATCTGGGCGTGGCCGAGCGCTTCAGCGAATACCGCACCGACCTGACCGAGCTGGCCCCGGAAGACAAGGACCGCCTGCACGTCTATGGCGATATCGCCACGCAATGGACGCCCGGCCACTGGGTCGGCGTGCGCGCCCACCACACCCATGACGACGGCAAGCTCAAGAGTATCGGCGAGACTGTCGACAGCCTCGACAAGACCCGCACCGGCGACCTCACCTGGCTGGGCATCGAGGCCAACAGCGACGCCTACAACTGGCGCAACCAGAACACCGTCAACTACTGGGGCAGCCTGACCTGGCTGACCGGCGACCGTGACAGCCTGAACTCCACCACCGTGGGCAACGAGCAGGTCGCCAGCGGCAAGCAGAGCGGCGACGTCAATGCCTGGGCCACCGACCTTGGCATCCGCCTGCGCCTGGACCCCAACTGGCAGGTCGGCGCCGCCTATGCCCGCGGCAGCGGCGGCGGTGGCGACGACGGCTCGGGCAACTACGAGCAGACCGGCCTGGAGAGCAACCGCTCCAACTTCACCGGCACCCGCTCGCGCGTGCACCGCTTCGGCGAGGCCTTCCGCGGCGAACTGGGCAATCTGCAGGCGGCCACGCTGTTCACCTCCTGGCAGCTGCGCGACGACTACGACGCAAGCCTTGTGTACCACAAGTTCTGGCGCGTCGATGGCGACCAGAACATCGGCAGCAGCGGCATCAATGCGGTGGTCGATGACGGTGGGGTCAACCGCCCGCTGGTGCGTGGCGAGAAAGACCTTGGCCAGGAGATGGACCTGGTCGTGACCAAGTACTTCAAGCAGGGCCTGCTGCCGGCCGCGCTGAGCCAGTCGATCGACGAACCGTCGGCGCTGGTGCGCTTTCGTGGCGGGGTGTTCAAGCCGGGCGACGCCTACGGCAAGGAAGCAGACTCGTACATGCACCGCGCCTTTGTCGATGTGATCTGGCGCTTCTGATGCAGGCAATGACCCGAAGAGTGCAATGACATGAACCTTCATCCCAATCTGCGCCATGGCCTGCTGGCCACTGCCCTGCTGCTCGCCAGCAGCGGCGCGGCCCTGGCCGAGCCGGCCAAGTCGCTCGCCAAGGAACTGCAGCTGGCCAAGACCTACACCGTCAGCAGCGCGCCGATCGAGCCGCTGCTGCTCGACCCGCCCAAGCTGCCCGACCTGTCCGGCTACACCGCCGAGGCGGTGCAGAAGAAGATCGACCGTCGCCACAAGGGCAAGGTCAGCGTGCGCCGCATGCTCCAGGAAGAATCGCTGAAGGAATTCATCGGCGGCGACAACAAGGCCGCCGAGTGGGTCCAGCGCCAGCACGGCATCCCCCAGGCGATCTTCATCGATGACGGCCATGTCGACATGTCCCAGCTGAGCAGGCAGGTGCCCAGCCAATACCTGAACGAAGTCGAGCCCGGCGTATTCCTGGCACGCCTGCCGATCGTCGTCGGCCAGAAAGGCGTGCTGGAAATCGACGGCAAGGTCAAGGAGCTGCGCCTGTCCGAGGAAGGCGGCGCGTTCATGGTCAACGACGGCAAGCTGTTCGTCACCGACACCAAGATCACCGGCTGGCGCGAGAAGGCCAACGGCCCCGCGACATTCCGCTCGCCCAGCGCCTTCCGCCCGTTCCTGCTGTCCTGGGGTGGCACCGAGACCTACATCGTCAACAGCCAGATGGCCAGCTTTGGCTATGCCAAGAGCAAGTCGTACGGCGTGAGCATCTCGCAGTACACCCCCAACATGGCCAAGCGCATGGGCCGTGCCGAACCGACCGGCTGGATCATCGGCTCCGAGTTCAGCGACATGTGGTACGGCTTCTACTGCTACGAGACCAGCGACTTCGTGGTCAAGGACAGCACCTACCGCGACAACATCGTCTACGGCATCGACCCGCACGACCGCTCGCACCGCCTGATCATCGCGGGCAACACCGTGTCCGGTACCAAGAAGAAGCACGGGATCATCATCTCGCGCGAGGTCAACGACAGCTGGATCATCAACAACAAGAGCTTCGACAACAAGCTCTCGGGCATGGTGATCGACCGCAACAGCGTCAACAACCTGATCGCCTACAACGAGATCTACCGCAACCACACCGACGGCATCACCCTGTACGAGAGCGGCGACAACCTGATCTGGGGCAACAAGGTGATC
Source organism: Pseudomonas sp. (assembly GCA_029239415.1). The sequence goes on from JAQZAY010000108.1 coordinate 8,320, forward strand.
AGCAATCGCCGCCACGGGATTCGCGTGCGCAACAGCGTGAACATCCGCCTGTACGAAAACCTCGCCATGGCCAACGGCCTGGTCGGGGTGTACGGGCACATCAAGGACCTGTCCGACACCGACCGCGACATCGACCTCGACCCGTTCGACACCAAAGTGTCCCTGCTGGTAGTCGGTGGCGAGCTGGCGGCCAACGGCAGCGGCCCGCTGTCGATCGACTCGCCGCTCTCGGTGGAGTTGTACCGCGTGTCCATGCTGGCGCCGCGCAAGGCCAACGGCATCAGCTTCAACGGTGTGCTGGGCGAACGCCAGGACGAGATCCTCGACCTGCTGGTGCGCCAGAAGAAAGCCGTGCTGATCGACCCGGTCGAGCGCCAGACCGAAATGCTCGACGAGGAAGCCCGACCATGACCACTCCCCACCTGTTCAGACTGCTTGGCCTGAGCGCCGCCCTGCTGGCGATCAGCAACGGCGTACACGCAGGCGAAACGCTGCAGGCGCCGAGCTTCACCGCCGAGCCCTGCTGCCAGCTGTGCCCCGAGGCGCACGACGCCAGCCGCTACACCACTCGCTACCAGCAGAACTTCACCACCCTGGTGCAGGCCCAGGGCGACTGGCTGTTCCGGACCCGCGAGGACCTGCGCACAGAGTTCGATACCACGCCGGCAGGCTACCAGCGCCTGCAGCAGGTCCACGATGCCTTCAAGGCGCGTGGCATCGAACTGGTCGTGGTGTACCAGCCGACCCGTGGCCTGGTGAACCGCAACATGCTCAATCCCGAGGACAAGGCGGCCTTCGACTACCAGAAGGCGCTGCGCAACTACCAGGCCATGCTCGGGCGCTTCAGCAAGATGGGCTACCAGGTGCCCGACCTGTCGCCGCTGACCAACGAGCAGCTGGCGGCCGCCGACCAGGGCAAGGACTTCTACTTCCGCGGCGACCAGCACTGGACGCCGTACGGCGCCGAGCGCGCGGCCAGGATCGTGGCCGACACCGTGCACAGGATGCCGGCCTTCGCCGACATCCCGCGGCGCGAGTTCGAAAGCCACAAGTCGGGCCGGATGGGCAAGACCGGTACCCTGCACAACGTCGCCGGCCAGCTGTGCAACACCAGCTACGCGGTGCAGTACATGGACCAGTTCACCACCGAGCCCAAGGGCGAGAGCGGTGGCGACGACCTGTTCGGCGATTCGAGCAACCCGCAGATCACCCTGGTCGGCACCAGCCACAGCGGCAAGAACTACAACTTCTCGGGCTTCCTGCAGCAGTACATCGGCGCCGACGTGCTCAACGTCGCCTTCCCCGGCGGTGGCCTGGAAGGCTCGATGATCCAGTACCTGGGCAGCGACGAGTTCAAGAACAACCCACCGAAGATCCTGGTCTGGGAGTTCTCGCCGTTGTACCGCCTCGACCAGGACACCATCTGGCGGCAGATGCTCGCCCTGCTCGACAACGGCTGCGAGGACCGTCCGGCGCAGATGAGCGCCAGCACCGTGCTCAAGCCCGGCAAGAACGAGCTGATGGTCAACGGCAAGGGCGGCGTGATCAAGGACCTGGTCAACCGCAACCTGCAGTTGGACATCCGCTTCGAAGACACCTCGGTCAAGACCTTGCAGGCCACGCTCTGGTACCTCAACGGCCGCCACGAAGACATCAAGATCGACAAGCCGGAGACCGCCGACACCGATGGCCGCTTTGTCTTCCAGCTGCGCGAGGACGAGGACTGGGCGAGCCAGACCGTGCTTGCCCTCGAGGTGCAGGGCCCGGAAAGCGGCACCCAGAAAGTCGATGCCAAGCTCTGCAAACGCAACAACTTCGCCAGCAGCGCGCAACACACCGCGCATGCCGGCCAGTGAGGCGAACATGAAGACCTACCGCAAACTCGGTGCCCCGGCATTGCTGGCCCTGGCCCTGTTCGGCACCTCCGTTCAGGCCGCCCTGGTGCCGCCGCAGGGTTACTACGCCGGGATCGAGAAGATCAAGACCGGTGAAAACAACTTCAAGTGCGAAGCCGTGCCCAGGCCCTATACCCGCTCGCTGCAATTCCGCAGCAAGTACGAAGGGTCGGACCAGGCCCGCGCGACGCTGAACGCGGACTCCGAACAAGCCTTCCGCGACTCCACCGCCGACATCACCACGCTCGAGCGCGGCGTGGCCAAGATGGTCGGCCAGTACATGCGCGACGGGCGTGCGCAGCAACTCGACTGCACCCTGTCGTGGCTGGGCAGCTGGGCGCGCGCCGATGCGTTGATGTCCACCGACTACAACCACACCGGCAAGTCGATGCGCAAATGGGCACTGGGCAGCCTGAGTTCGTCATGGCTGCGCCTGAAGTTCTCCAATGCCCACCCACTGGCCGCGCACCAGGCCGAGGCCGAGGCCATCGAGCGATGGTTTGCGCGCCTGGCCGAGCAGACCGTGCGCGACTGGAGCGACCTGCCGCTGGAGAAGATCAACAACCACAGCTACTGGGCA
>JAQZAY010000109.1 GCA_029239415.1 Pseudomonas sp.
GCAAGCTGTTACGGGGCTTGTCACAACCAGCGGAAAGGATTTCTGCATGAGCAATGGAATACGCCAGTACGCCTGGCAAGGAACGGACGCCAGCGGCGCGCGGGTCAAGGGTCGCAGCGAGGGTCGTACGCTGGCGCTGGTACGCGCCGGGCTACAGCGCCAGGGGATTCGGGTGGCGCGGCTGGAGGTGGCCCGCGGCGCTTCCTGGCGCTTGCCGATGCGCAGGGAGACCACCGACCCCGCAGGGTTCAGTCGCCAGCTGGCGACCCTGCTCAAGGCCGGCGTGCCGCTGCTGCAGGCCTTCGAGGTGATGCGCCGCAGCGGCTGCAACGCCAGCCTGGGCCGGCTGCTGGCGCACCTGGAGCGCGAGGTGGGCGCCGGGCAGAACCTGGCCGATGCGATGCAGCGCGAATCCCGCTGGTTCGACACGCTGTACTGCAACCTGGTGCGGGTCGGTGAACAGTCCGGCACGCTGGAGACCCAGCTCGAACAGCTGGCCGGCATGCTCGAGCAGCGCCAGGCCCTGCGCAAGCGGCTGCGCAAGGCCATGCTGTACCCGGCCTTGCTGTTGCTGACGGGGCTGGGGGTGTCGGCGCTGTTGCTGCTGGAGGTGGTGCCGCGCTTCCAGTCGCTGTTCGATGGCTTTGGCAGTGCCCTGCCGGCGTTCACCCAATGGGTCATCGATTTGTCCACGACACTGGGTCGCCACGCCGGGGCGCTGGTTTCCCTCATCGGCGGTGGAGTCCTCGGCGCGCGCCTGTTGTACCAGCGTCATCCTGCGACCCGCTTGTGGCTACTGCAACGGATCATGGGGGTGCCCGTTTTCGGCCCTTTGATCAGCCACGCAGCCCTGGCGCGGTTTGCCCGCAGCCTGGCTACCGCCTATGCGGCCGGGGTACCGCTGCTCGATGCCCTGGGCACCGTGGCGGCGGCCAGTGGCAATCCCCTGCACGAGCAGGCGATCCTGCGTGTGCGCCAGGCCATGGGGAACGGCCAGGCCCTGAGCCTGGCGATGGCCGGGGAGCGGGTGTTCACCCCGTTGCTGGTGCAGATGTGCGCGATCGGCGAGAGCAGCGGGACCCTCGATGCCATGCTCGAGCGCGCGGCCAGGCACTACGAGGAGCAGGTGAGTCAGTCGCTGGAGCAGTTGACCAGCCTGCTCGAACCCGCGATTGTGCTGGTCCTTGGCATTGTGGTCGGCGGCCTGGTGGTCGCCATGTACCTGCCGATCTTCCAGCTGGGTAACCTGATTTGATGAACCTGTGGATTCTACTGGCCGACCAGCCGCTGCTGTTTCTGTCGATGGCGGCGGTGCTTGGCCTGCTCGTGGGCAGCTTTCTCAATGTACTGGTCCACCGCCTGCCCATCATGCTCGAACGCCAGTGGCAGCGCGAAGCCCAGGAAGCACTGGGCCTGCCGATCCAGACGCACGCGCCGCTCAACCTCTGCCTGCCCGCCTCGCACTGCCCTCATTGCAACCACCGCATTCGCGCCTGGGAAAACATCCCGGTACTCAGCTACCTGGCGCTGCGCGGGCGCTGCTCGGCGTGCCGGGTGAAGATCAGCGTGCGCTACCCACTGGTGGAGCTGGGGTGCGCGGGGCTGACACTGCTCGCGGCATGGCATGCCGGGCCCACCCTGCAAGCCCTGGCGCTGATGCTGCTGGGCTGGAGCCTGCTGGCCCTGAGCCTGATCGATATCGAGCACCAGTTGCTGCCCGACGCCCTGGTGCTGCCAATGCTCTGGCTGGGGCTGATCGTCAACGCCTTCGAGCTTTTCGTGCCGCTGGACCAGGCCCTGTGGGGCGCGGTATGCGGCTATCTCAGCCTGTGGACGGTGTTCTGGCTGTTCAAGTTGGTGACCGGCAAGGACGGCATGGGCTACGGCGACTTCAAGCTGATGGCGCTGATCGGCGCGTGGGGCGGGTGGCAAGTGTTGCCGCTGACACTGATGCTGGCCTCGGTGGTCGGGGCCCTGGCGGGCCTGTGCCTGTTGCGCTGGCGCAATGCGTCGATGGGCACGGCGATGCCATTCGGGCCCTATCTGGCGATTGCGGGCTGGATCGCGTTGCTCTGGGGTGGTGAAATAAGCACCTTCTACCTGCAACTGATCGGATTTTCATGAGCACTGCGGCATTCACTCCCTGGATACTCGGCCTTACCGGTGGTATCGGCAGCGGCAAGAGCGCGGCGGCGCAGCGCTTCGTCGAGCTGGGCGTGCACCTGGTCGATGCCGACCAGGCGGCGCGCTGGGTCGTCGAACCGGGGCGCCCTGCCCTGGCCAGCCTGGTCGAACGCTTCGGCACGGATCTGCTGCTCGAGGACGGCCAGCTCGACCGCGGCGCGCTGCGCCAGCTGATCTTCGCCGACCCGACCCAGCGGCTGTGGGTGGAGCAATTGCTGCACCCGCTGATCGGCCAGGAAATCTTCAGCTACCTGGCCAAGGCAGAATCACCCTATGCGGTGTTCGTCTCGCCCTTGATGATCGAGTCTGGCCAGTACCAGAAGGTCCAGCGGCTCCTGGTGATCGATGCACCCGAAGCGCTCCAGGTGCAACGCACCCTGGCCCGCGACCAGACCAGCCCCGAGCAGGTCCAGGCCATCCTCAAGGCCCAGACCAGCCGCGAGGAGCGCCTGCGCCATGCCGATGACGTGGTGGTCAATGACCGCGACCTGGCCGGGCTGCATGAGCAGATCGATCGCCTGCACCATTTCTACCTGACGCTACAAGGAGGCCAGCCATGAGCCAGCCCATCACCGTTGACTGCCCTACCTGCGGCGCCCCTGTCGAATGGAGCGAGGCCAGCGCGTTCCGGCCCTTCTGTTCGGACCGCTGCAAACTGATCGACCTGGGCGCCTGGGCGTCCGAGGAACACAAGATCCCGGTCGCACCGGATGCCGAGGACGAACTGTTCTCCGGCGAGCTCGACCCCCGCCATTGATCGCCGCCCCGCCTGAACCGCCCATGCCGGCCACGTTGTCTTGATCCTGGCACGGGCGCGTTTGCGGCTAAGCTGTCTGAATGGACGACTCAGACTACCTGCGCCTGCTTACCATCCAGGCCGAACAGGCCAATGCCTTCCTCTCCAATGCACGCAAATGGGAACGCGAGCGTTGGGTGTGCCAGCGCCTGCTGCAAGGCCTGAACATCCCCTATCGCAGCGAGGAATTTGCCGCTGCCGGGCAGGAACCGCCTGACGTGCTGTTTCGCGATGCCGCCTTCGAGGTGTTCTTCGTGCTGGACGAAGGGCGCCGGCTCAACGACGAATGGCGTGAAGAATTGCAGCGCCGGCGCAGCGCCTTTTCCCTCAGCCAACTGGTGCGCCGCGAAGCCCGCCCCCGCCGGATCAGCGCCCAGGAGCTGCTGCAGCGGCTGGCGCCGACCTTGCGCAAGAAGGCCCATAACTACCGCGAGCGTGGGCTGGACCTGGGCGAGCTGGATATCATCGCCTTCTCCAGCCTCAAGCGCGAAGTGCTGGACCTCAACAGCCACTTCCCGCCACCCACCGAATACCTGCGCCAGGGCTGGCGCTCGCTGTCGCTGGTCGGGCCGACCTTCGCGCGGGTGCTGTTCGCCCACCCCGATGCCCCGGACTTCCTGCGCGGCAACCTGGGTCGCAGTATTGTCTTCGATGTAGGAATCAGCCTCTGAGCCACTGCCGCGTTGCTCGCCGATGGCGTACACTCGGCGCCATCGATACAAAGCATTCTCATTTGTCGTCAAGCACTTGACGAACCCTGTAGCGTTTCCACAGTCACATGCGTCTAGCTGACGAGGCCCACCATGACCAGCCGCCTGAATCCTGATGATCAGCGTCGTGTCGATGAGTACCTGCAAGCCCCCCAGCGTCAAGTCGAGCGCCGGCCTTTCAGGCCCTGGCTGCTCCTCGTGCTGGTGGTGGCCGTGACCATCGCCCTGGGTCTGTTGAGCCGCCTCCTGAGTCACCTGGTGCTATGAGCTGCCTCGCGCTCGCCCGATCCGTCCGCCCCGTGCGGCCGGCGACTCAGTGCCCGAATTCCGTAAACCTTATGAGATACCCCCATGACTCATCGCATCGTGATTGTCGGCGGCGGCGCCGGCGGCCTGGAACTGGCGACCCGCCTGGGCAAGACCCTGGTCAAGCGCGGCAAGGCCGAGGTCACCCTGGTCGACTCCAACCTGACGCACATCTGGAAGCCCTTGTTGCATGAGGTGGCCGCCGGCTCGCTGAACTCGTCCGAGGACGAGCTCAACTACGTGGCCCAGGCCAAGTGGAACCACTTCCAGTTCCAGCTCGGCCGCATGAGCGGCCTGGACCGCGAGAACAAGCAGATCCAGCTGGCCGCGACCCTCGATGAAGAGGGCCGCGAGCTGCTGCCTGCGCGCACCCTGGGCTACGACACCCTGGTGATCGCCGTGGGCAGCAATACCAACGACTTCGGCACCCTGGGCGCGGCGCAGCACTGCCTGTTCCTCGACACGCGCAAGCAGGCCGAGCGCTTCCACCAGCAACTGCTCAACCACTACCTGCGCGCCCACGCCGGCGACCAGGCCAGCGAGAAGATCAGCGTCGCCATCGTGGGTGCTGGCGCCACTGGCGTGGAGCTGGCCGCCGAGCTGCACCACGCGGCCCACGAACTGGCCGCCTATGGCCTGGACCGCATCCAGCCCAAGGACATGCACATCACCCTGATCGAGGCAGGCCCGCGCGTGCTGCCAGCGTTGCCTGAGCGGATCAGCGTGCCGGTGCACAAGACTCTCGAGAAGCTGGGCGTGACGGTGATGACCAATGCCGCGGTCAGCGAAGTGAGCGCCGAGGGCCTGAAGACCGCCAGCGGCGAGGTAATCCAGGCGAGCCTGAAGGTCTGGGCGGCCGGTATTCGTGCCCCGGCCTTCCTCAAGGACATCGACGGCCTGGAGACCAATCGCATCAACCAGCTGGTGGTTCGCCCTACCCTGCAGACCACCCTGGACGATGACATCTTCGCCTTTGGCGATTGCGCCGCCTGCCCGCAGCCAGGTAGCGACCGCAACGTGCCGCCACGCGCCCAGGCCGCGCACCAGCAGGCCTCGATGCTCGCCAAGAGCCTCGCGGCGCGCCTGGAGGGCAAGGCCCTGCCGAGCTATGAGTACAAGGACTACGGCTCGCTGGTATCGCTGTCGCGCTTCTCGGCGGTGGGCAACCTGATGGGCAACCTGACCGGCAGCGTGATGCTCGAGGGCTGGTTGGCGCGGATGTTCTATGTGTCGCTCTACCGCATGCACCAGATGGCGCTGTACGGCTTCTTCCGCACCATGATGCTGATGCTGGGGAGCCGGATTGGCCGCGGCACCGAGCCTCGCCTGAAACTGCACTGATCCGCTCGCGGCGGTTCGGCTTCCCGGACCGCCGCCAACAGGTACACGCGAAATTCAAAGCAAAAAAAAGGGCATCTCGCGAGAGATGCCCTTTTTTACAATATGGTCGGGGTGAGGGGATTCGAACTCCTGACATCCTGCTCCCAAAGCAGGCGCGCTACCGGACTGCGCTACACCCCGGTAAAAAAAAGGCACCAACAAAGGCGCCTTTTTTCAGTGACTGGGCGCGAATGGCGCTTCAGTCCTTTAAGATTCGAATCCTGGGTAAGGACTCGAAAATGGTGGGTCGTGTAGGATTCGAACCTACGACCAATTGGTTAAAAGCCAACTGCTCTACCAACTGAGCTAACGACCCAAAAAAATGGTCGGGGTGAGGGGATTCGAACTCCTGACATCCTGCTCCCAAAGCAGGCGCGCTACCGGACTGCGCTACACCCCGAGTTGGCTCCGCGACCTGGACTCGAACCAGGGACCCAATGATTAACAGTCATTTGCTCTACCGACTGAGCTATCGCGGAACTGATACTCGTACAACTTTTACTGCAAGCTTCGAGGCTTTATCAGCTCGACTCTTCGACCTTGTGCATCGCTGCGTTCATGTCTCTGAGGCGCGCTATTCTACAACCTTCAAAACCCTTGTCAACCCCTAATTTGCATTCAACTTACTGATTTGCAAATTGTTTTCAGAACCGGATGTTGCTGGTTCTGCGTGTTGGGTGACAGCGGGGCGCATATTAAAAGCACTCGAAGGAAAATGCAAAGAAAAATTTCATCTGCTTCAACAGGTTGAGGTCCTGCGCTGTGGCGATCGCTGGCGAGCCCGCTCCTGCAATGGCCAGGAGCGGGCTCGAGGGGCTCAGGCGAAGGTGATTTCCTCGCCCTCGACCTTGGCGGCGATCGGCGTGCCGGGCACGAACTTGCCCGCCAGGATCAACTGCGCCAGCGGGTTCTCGATCCAGCGCTGAATCGCGCGTTTCAGCGGACGGGCGCCGTAGACCGGGTCGTAGCCGACCGCGATCAGCTTGTCCATCGCCTCTGGGCTCAGCTCCAGGCTCAGCTCGCGCTCGGCCAGCCGGTTGCGCAGACGGCCCAGCTGGATCTCGGTGATCCCGGCGATCTGCTCGCGACCCAGGGGCTCGAACACCACCACTTCGTCGATCCGGTTGACGAACTCCGGCCTGAAGTGCGCGCCGACCGCGTCCATCACCGCCGCGCGCTGCGCCTCGCGATCACCGACCAGCTCCTGGATCTGCGCCGAGCCGAGGTTGGAGGTCATCACGATCACGGTATTGCGAAAATCGACGGTGCGGCCGTGGCTGTCGGTCAGGCGGCCATCCTCGAGCACCTGCAGCAACACGTTGAACACATCCGGGTGCGCTTTCTCGACCTCGTCGAGCAGCACCACCGAGTAAGGCTTGCGACGCACCGCCTCGGTCAGGTAACCGCCCTCCTCGTAGCCGACATAGCCTGGCGGGGCGCCGATCAGCCGGGCCACGGAATGCTTCTCCATGAACTCGGACATGTCGATGCGCACCATGGCCTCTTCGGTGTCGAACAAGAACTCCGCCAGCGCCTTGCACAGCTCGGTCTTGCCCACCCCGGTCGGGCCGAGGAACAGGAACGAGCCGCTTGGGCGATTGGGATCCGACAGCCCCGCGCGCGAACGGCGCACCGCGTTGGACACGGCCACCACGGCTTCTTCCTGGCCGATCACGCGCTGGTGAAGCAGCCCTTCCATCTTCAGCAGTTTCTCGCGCTCGCCCTCGAGCATCTTCGACACTGGGATGCCGGTCCACTTGGACACGACTTCGGCGATCTCCTCCTCGGTGACCTTGTTGCGCAGCAGCTGGTTCTCGGCCTTGCCGTGCTGGTCGGCCATCTGCAGGCTGCGCTCCAGGTCCGGGATGATTCCGTACTGCAGTTCGGCCATGCGGTTCAGGTCGCCGCGCCGACGGGCAGCCTCCAGCTCCTGGCGCGACTGCTCGATCTTCTGCTGGATCTGCGCGGAGCCCTGCACTTCCGCCTTCTCGGCGGCCCAGACCTCCTCGAGGTCGGAGTACTCGCGCTCAAGGCGGGCAATGTCCTCGGTCAGTTTTTCCAAGCGCTTTTTCGCCGCGTCGTCTTCTTCCTTCTTCAGGGCCTGGGACTCGACCTTGAGCTGGATCAGGCGACGCTCCAGACGATCGAGCACTTCGGGCTTGGAGTCGATCTCCATGCGGATGCGGCTGGCGGCCTCGTCGATCAGGTCGATGGCCTTGTCCGGCAGCTGGCGGTCGGTGATGTAGCGATGGCTGAGCTTGGCCGCGGCAATGATCGCGCCGTCGGTGATGGCCACCTTGTGGTGCACCTCGTAGCGCTCCTTGAGGCCACGCAGGATGGCGATGGTGTCTTCTTCGCTCGGTTCCTCGACCAGCACCTTCTGGAAACGCCGCTCGAGCGCCGCATCCTTCTCGATGTACTGGCGGTATTCGTTGAGCGTGGTGGCGCCGACGCAGTGCAGCTCGCCGCGGGCCAGGGCAGGCTTGAGCATGTTGCCGGCATCCATCGAGCCCTCGGCCTTGCCGGCGCCGACCATGGTGTGCAGCTCATCGATGAACAGGATGATCTGCCCTTCCTGCTTGGACAGCTCGTTGAGCAGGCCCTTGAGGCGCTCCTCGAATTCGCCGCGGAACTTGGCGCCGGCGATCAGCGCGCCCATGTCCAGCGACAGCAGGCGCTTGCCCTTCAGGCCGTCCGGCACTTCACCGTTGATGATGCGCTGGGCCAGGCCTTCGGCGATGGCGGTCTTGCCGACGCCGGGCTCGCCGATCAGCACGGGGTTGTTCTTGGTGCGACGCTGCAGGACTTGCACCGTGCGGCGTATTTCGTCGTCACGGCCGATCACCGGGTCGAGCTTGCCCTCCTCGGCGCGCTTGGTCAGGTCGACGGTGTACTTGTCCAGCGCCTGGCGCGACTCCTCGGCGTTCGGGTCGTTGACCGCGTCGCCGCCGCGCAGGTTGCTGATCGCGTTTTCCAGGGCTTTCTTGCTGACGCCCTGGGCGAGCAGCAGCTTGCCGAGCTTGCTGTTCTCGTCCATGGACGCGAGCAGCACCAGCTCGCTGGAGATGAACTGGTCGCCTTTCTGCTGGGCCAGGCGATCGGCCTGGTTGAGCAGGCGCGCCAGGTCCTGCGCCATGTTGACGTCGCCGGTGGGGTTCTGGATCTTGGGCAACTGGTCCAGTTCCTTGGTCAACGCCTTGCGCAGGCTGTTGATGTCGAAACCGACCTGCATCAGCAGGGGGCGGATCGAGCCACCCTGCTGGTCGATCAATGCCTGCAGCAGGTGCGCGGGCTCGATGGCTGGATGGTCCATGCCCACGGCGAGGGACTGGGCATCGGACAACGCCAGTTGCAGCTTGCTGGTCAAACGGTCTATGCGCATAACATACCTTCCTTTGATGGGCAGGCCGGAGCGATGGACACACCTGATGTAGAAACCTGCCTGAGATACCCAGTAGATTGGGTTGTTTGCAGAAGATTCAAGCGTAGCGGGGTTGACCGACGTCAAGAGGGATCAGCGCGGCGCCAGCCACACCAGTGATGCGAAACGGCCACCTTGCGGAGTGCGCCGATAGGAGAAAAAGCGCGGATCGCTGACGGTGCACAGCCCGCCACCGTAGACGGCAGTGGCGCCGTGGGCGGCCAGGCGCAGGCGCGCCAGGGCATAGATATCGGCCATCAGCTTGCCAGGGCGCTCGCCGTCGACGAAGGCCGACGCGGCCTCAGGATGAGCGGCGGTAAAGGCGTCGCGCACCTCGAGACCGACTTCGAAGGCCTGCGGGCCAATGGCCGGGCCAAGCCAGACGAGCACGTCCTCAGCAGGCACGCCCAGGGAATCCAGCGTCGCCTCCAGCACACCACCGGCCAGCCCGCGCCAGCCCGCATGCGCAGCAGCCACACGGCTACCGGCGCGGTCGCAGAACAGCACCGGCAGGCAATCGGCGGTCATCACCGTGCAGGCGATGCCAGGGGTCGACGTCCAGCTGGCATCAGCCTGGGCGACCGTCGAGGGATCGGCATGCGCGACCTGCACGCCATGCACCTGCTTGAGCCAGGCCGGCTGGATGGCGAAGGTTTCGCTCAGGCGGCGACGGTTTTCGGCAACAGCCGCCGGCTGGTCGCCGACATGGTCGCCGAGATTGAAGCTGTCGTAGGGCGGCAGGCTGGTACCGCCTGCGCGGGTGGTGACACAGGCGCGTACCGAGGCCGGGGCCGGCCAGTCGGGAAACAGCAGCGACTGCGTCAGGCCGTTCACCCGACAAAGCTCTCGCGGTCTTGCTTGAGCAGCGACAGCAGCCAGACGAAGTCGTCGGGCAGTGGCGACTCCCAGCCGATGCGCTTGCCGGTCTCGGGGTGGTCGAGTTCCAGGAAGCGCGCGTGCAGGGCCTGGCGCGGGAAGGTCTTGAGCGCGTCGACCATCGACGGGCTGGCCGCCGGTGGAATGCGGAAGCGCCCGCCGTACACCGGGTCGCCTACCAGCGGGAAGTTGACGTGGGCCATGTGCACGCGGATCTGGTGGGTACGCCCGGTCTCGAGCTTGACGCGCACGTGGGTGTGCGAGCGGAAGCGCTCGAGCACACGGTAGTGGCTGACCGCCGGCTTGCCGCCCTCGGTCACCGCCATGCGCTGGCGCTGGCCACCATGGCGGCCGATGGGCGCGTTGATCTTGCCGCCCGCCGTGACCACGCCGATCACGATGCACTCGTAGATCCGGCTGACGCTGCGGCTCTGCAGCTGCGCGACCAGGTTGGTCTGCGCCTGCAACGTCTTGGCCACCACCATCAGGCCGGTGGTGTCCTTGTCGAGGCGATGGACGATGCCCGCGCGCGGCACGTTGACGATGTCCGGCACATGGTGCAGCAGGGCATTGAGCAAGGTGCCGTCGGCGTGGCCCGCCGCGGGGTGCACCACCAGGCCTGCCGGCTTGTTGATGACCAGGATGTGCTCGTCTTCATAGACGATATCCAGCTCGATGGCCTGCGCCACCCACTCGCCCTGGGCCTCGTGCTCGGCCTCCAGGGCCAGCAGCGCGCCGCCGTGGACGATGTCGCGCGGACGCAGGACGGCGCCATCGACGGTCAGGCGGCCCTCCTTGATCCAGGAGGACAGGCGCGAACGCGAGTACTCGGCGAACAATTGGGCGGCCACCTGGTCCAGGCGTTGGCCGCCCTGTTCGTATGGCACTTCTGCACTAAGTTGAATGATCTCGGACATGCTCGAATCAGCGGGCGGCACAGCCTTTGGTTTCGACTGCGCGCTTGTGGTTAAATACGGCTTCTTTTGTCCCGACGGTTACACCGGGGCGCTCATCATAACAGGACGGCACCGCCCAAGACAGCGGCCGTCAAAGGGACGCAAGCCGCCATGCAAGTGAAACACCTGCTGCTGATCGCCATCCTGCTGATCGCCATCCTCGGACTGACCGCTGCGTGTTCTTCGAAGGAAGTCATCGACGAAAACCTGAGCGAAGCCGAGCTGTACCAGCAGGCGCAGGCCGACCTGGACAACCATAGCTACACCAGCGCCACCAGCAAGCTGAAGGCCCTGGAGTCGCGCTATCCGTTCGGCCGCTACGCCGACCAGGCGCAACTGGAACTGATCTACGCCAACTACAAGAACGCCGAGCCCGAGGCCGCCAAGTCCGCCGCCGAGCGTTTCATCCGCCTGCACCCGCAGCACCCGAACGTCGACTACGCCTACTACCTCAAGGGCCTGACCTCGTTCGACCAGGACCGCGGCCTGCTGGCGCGCTTCCTGCCGCTGGACATGACCAAGCGTGACCCGGGCGCGGCGCGCGACTCCTACAACGAGTTCGCACAGCTCACCAGCCGCTTC
>JAQZAY010000110.1 GCA_029239415.1 Pseudomonas sp.
TCGTTCTTGCGTTACAGGATTCACCTCGTGCCCGATTCACTGCATAACCCCTTGCTCCAGTACATGGCGCGGCTGGCCCCGTCCAGCCAGCTGACCATGCGCTACATCCTCCAGGACGCCGCCGATCGCCTGGGCTTCGACGACTGCGATATCGCCGACGTGCCCTGGCACCTGCTCGAGCCAGGGCATGTGACGTCGCTGGTCGCGGCCCTGCGCACCGATGGTTTCGCACCCAACACCTCATCGCTCTACGTGAACGCGATCCGCGGGGTGATGAACGAGGCCTGGCGCGTTGGCCTGATCAGCCACGAGCAACTGCTGAAGATCCGCACGGTCAAGCCTGCCTCGGGCACCCGCCTGCCGCCAGGGCGCAACCTGCGCCGCAGCCTGATCCGCGAGTTGATGGATGTCTGCGCCGCCGATCCCCGTCCCCAGGGCCTGCGCGATGCGGCGATCATCGCGCTGTTGTACGGCACCGGCATGCGCAAGTCCGAGTCGGTCAACCTGGTCCTGCGCCAGGTGGACTTCACCGAACGCAGCCTGCAGGTACTGGGCAAGGGCAACCGCCAGCTGATCAAGTACGCGCCGGCCTGGGCCTTCGAGAAGCTGCAGGCATGGCTGGATTATCGTCGCGAACAGCTGCCTGCGGGCGAGCAGGATGACGAGTTCCTGTTCAACCGGATCCGGCGCGGCAACCACATCACCCGCGCGCGCATCACCAAGCATGCCATCTACTACATCGCTCGCCAGCGAGGCGCGCAGGTCGGCGCGCGGATCATGCCCCATGATTTCCGTCGTGCCTTCATCACGCGGGTGATCGAGGAGCATGACCTGTCGATCGCGCAGAAGCTGGCGCACCACGCCAATATCCAGACCACCGCGTCCTACGACCGGCGCGATGACAACGAGCGGCGACGGGCGGTAGAGCGCTTCGACTACTGATGCAGGGCCACCTCCAGGCCCGTCAATGAATGCTCGAGGCCAGTTCGAAGATCGGCATGTACATCAAGATCACGATGAGCCCGACCAGCAGCCCGATGAAGGTCATCAGCAAGGGTTCGAACAGCTTGACGAACCATTCCACCCAGCGACCGATTTCCTCATCGTAGAAGTCGGCGCTGCGTTCGAGCATCTGCCCAAGATTGCCCGATTGCTCCCCGGCCCGCAGCAGGCGCAGGGACACCGGCGTTACCAGCTTGCCAGCCTCCAGCGCCTCGGACAGCGGCAGGCCTTCGCCAACCCGGATGCAGGCCTGCTCCAGGCGCAGCTGCGCCGAACCGCCCAGCAGCCCCCGGGCCATGCCCATCGCGGTGATGATCGGGATGCCGCCTTGCAGAAGAATCCCCAGTGACCGGTAGAACCTCGCCAGTTCGTACATGACCAGGCGCCGGTGCAGCGCTGGCACGCGTTCCAGCTGGCGGGTCGCCCAGCGCCGCACGGCGGGATGGCGCCGTGACAGCGCCAAGGCCGCCGCGCTCCCGACGACCCCCAGGCCGATCGGCCATTGCTGCGCGTGCAGGAACAACCCCGCCTGCATCAGCATGCGCGACAGCCAGGGCAGCTCGGTGCCCATGCCTTCGAACACCAGGCTGAAGCGTGGCACCACGTATCCCAGCAGGAACAGCACGACGCCGCCGCCGACCAGCAGCAGCAACAACGGGTAGATCGAGGCACTGACCAGTTTCTGCCGGACCAGGTCCAGGCGCTGTCGGTAGGCGATGTACCTGCCCAGGGCATCCCCCAGCGCGCCCGTGCGCTCGCTGGACTGCACCAGGGCCACGTACAGGGTGGGGAAGACCTGGGGCTGTTGCCCCAATGCCTGGGACAGCGACTTGCCTTCGTACAGCAGGCGAACCAGATCCTCGAGGACCTTGCGCGCCTGCGCGCCGGAGGCTTTTTCGGCCAGGCTCTCGAGGGCGTCGACCAGTGGCAGGCCGGCATTGAGCAAGGTCGACAGTTCCTGGCTGAACAGCACCAGGTCGAAATCCCCCGAGCGGCGCCAGCGCACGCTACCCCAAGCATGCCCGGCGCCGCGCAGGCTGACCACGCGCAGGCCCTGGTCCTCGGCCTGGCGCCGGGCCTGCTCGCTGTCCTGTGCCTCGACCTGCAGCAGGACCACACCGTCCTTGCCCAGGGCCTTCAGGCTATAGCGCATGATCGTGGCCTCTCATTGCCAGCTGGTGATTTCGGCGTTCTCGCCTTCGCCGCCAGGCTGGCCGTCCTTGCCCATCGACAACAGATCGTACTCGCCGCCATTCTCGCCGGGCTGGCGGTAGATGTAGGCGCGGCCCCAGGGGTCCTGCGGGACGTTCTTCTGCAGGTAAGGGCCCGACCAGCGTGGCTCGCTGCTGGGAGAGCTGACCAGCGCCTGCAGGCCCTGTTCGCTGCTGGGGTAGTGGCCGACCTCCAGGCGGTACAGGTCCAGCGCCTTGCCCAGGCCTTCGATCTGCGCCCGAGCCACCTTGGCCTCGGAGCGGCCAAGCTGGCTGAAGTACTTGGGCGCGACGATGCCGGCCAGCAAGCCGAGCACCACCAGGACCACCAGCAGTTCAAGCAGGGTGAAGCCCCGTTGAGCAGTGGATCCGGCAGTGGTTGTACGGGTGGATAAAGGCTGCATGATGATGCCCTCCAGGCGACGTCCTTGCCGGTCCATGCAAGAGCCATGCGCAAGCACCGTCCACGCCTGCGCCGACCCGCGCGCCCTGCGGCACACGCGGCGGCACAGTGCTTGCGTTCCAGCTCTCAGGCCCGGTTTTTCCGGGGCATTTCCCCCACATCGGGGGCAACGCCGGGGAGGCGAACGTCATGCGCTTGATCACACTTGGGTTGCTGGGTTGCCTGGCGGCGGGCTCGGTACAGGCCGAGGTCTACATCTCGAGGGACGCCACCGGCGGCTATGTGCTGTCCAATGTCCACCGGCCAGGACGGCACTACGACAAGGTCATCAGCGAGGCCACGGCCCTGTCCGGCCCGGTGGATGCCCAGTTGATCACCGGCCGGCCCTATGCCGACCTGGTGGCTGCCGCCGCGAAGGCCCACGGCGTGCCGCAAGCGTTGCTGCATGCGCTGGTCAAGGCCGAGTCGGGCTACAACGCCAAGGCGCGGTCGCCCAAGGGGGCCGTCGGGCTGATGCAACTGATGCCGGGCACGGCGAAGGAGATGGGGGTCGAGGATGTGCTCGATCCCGCGTCCAACCTGCTGGGCGGGGCGCGTTATCTCAAGCGCATGCTCACGCTTTTCGACAACGACGTCACCCTGGCGGTGGCCGCCTACAACGCCGGGCCAGAGGCGGTGCTCAGCCGGGGCAGGGTGGTCCCGCCGTTTGCCGAGACGCGGCGCTATGTGCCGAACGTGATGAGGGAATACCGGCGGCTGCAGGGACTGGCAAGGGAAACGCCCTGAGGGCATGCACTCATGCCGGCCAGGCCGACTGGGTTTTCAAGACTGCCCGCCCGATAGCGATATCAAGGCTGCAACCACTGCGGGCTGTTGAAATTGTCCAGCCTGGCATCATCTTCCCGGCAATCCACGGCCTGCACGCCAAGCTCCATCAACACCCGTTGCAGACTGCGCTCGCCCGAGTCCCAGGCCCGCTGCAGCGCCCCGAGCGACCCGCGCGGCACGACACTGAACATGGGCTGCCAGTGCCCCCCCTGGCGCACCATCGCCGCCTGGCCGTGCCTGGAGGCCGCCAGGCGCAGGTCATCGATCAGCAATCGGTCAATGCGCGGCGCATCGCAGGCCAGCAGCAGCACCCAGGCATGGCGCGCCAGCGCAAGCCCCGCCAGCACGCCAGCCAGTGGGCCGGGGTAATCCGTCTCGTGGTCGCTGACCAGGCGATCGGCGTAAGGACGATAGCGATCCAGGTTGCGATTGCAGGAAATGATCAGGTCGTCGGTCAATGGGCGCGCCACCGCCTGCACATGCTCGATCAGTGGCCGACCCTGCCAGTCGACCAGACCCTTGTCGCGTCCGCCCATGCGCTGCCCGCGGCCGCCGGCGAGCAGGAGGATGGAGCAGGGCGGCAGTGACTGGGACATGGCGAAGGGTTCCGGGCTGTTGGGCCGCTCACCCTCCCACGCGCACGGGTGGTTGTCCAGATCGGGAGACTGCCGGCGCCGGAGCCGCTGGCTTGCCTCGCCCTTGACTTGCCTTCGGAGACTGAGCTAAGTTCCAAGCCATGAACGCATTCCCGCAGCCCCACGCCGCCAGCATCATTATTACCGCCATTATCGGATTGGCGGGTTAGCGCGCAGCTGCACCGAACCCGCCTTGGAGGCGGGTTTTTTCTTTCCGACTCCTGGGCAAGCGAACACAACCAGGAGTCATCGATGACCAGCCTCGCCCTCAGCCCCCGCACCACCAGCCCCCAGCAACTGCTCACCGAGCAGGTGCGGCGCATCCTTGCAGCGCCGGTCTACGACCTCGCCATCGAGACCCCGTTGCAAGCGGCGCCGGCATTGTCGGCATCGCTGGGCAACCAGGTGCTGCTCAAGCGCGAGGACCTGCAGCCGACCTTTTCCTTCAAGATCCGCGGTGCCTACACCCGCCTGGCCAATCTCAGCCACGAGCAGCGCGAGCGCGGGGTGATCACCGCCTCGGCAGGCAACCATGCCCAGGGCGTGGCCATGGCGGCGGCGAGGCTGGGCATGCGCGCGACCATCGTCATGCCGACCACCACGCCGGAGCTCAAGGTCGAGGGCGTGCGCTCGCGAGGTGGTCAGGTGGTGCTGCACGGGGAGAGCTTTCCCCATGCCCTGGCCCATGCGCTGAAACTGGCCGACAGCCAGGGCGCAACCTTCGTGCCGCCGTTCGACGACCCGGATGTGATCGCGGGCCAAGGCACGGTGGCCATGGAAATCCTGCGCCAGCAGCCAGGGGCGCTCGACGCGATCTTCGTGCCGGTCGGGGGCGGCGGCCTGATCGCCGGCATCGCTGCCTATGTCAAGTACCTGCGCCCCTCGGTCAAGGTCATCGGCGTCGAGCCGCACGACTCCAATTGCCTGCAAGCGGCCATGGCCGCCGGCGAGCGGGTGGTCCTGCCGCAGGTCGGCAGCTTCGCCGACGGTGTCGCGGTGGCCCAGGTCGGTGCCCACTGCTTCGAGCTGTGCCGGCACTTCGTCGACGAGGTGATCACCGTCGGCAACGATGAACTGTGCGCAGCGATCAAGGACATCTACGACGATACGCGCTCGATCACCGAGCCTTCCGGTGCCCTGGCGGTTGCCGGGATCAAGAAGTACGTGGCCCGCGAGGGCCTCTCGGGTCAGACCCTGGTCGCCATCGACTCGGGCGCCAACGTCAACTTCGATCGCCTGCGGCACGTGGCCGAGCGGGCCGAGCTGGGCGAGCAGCGCGAGGCGATCATCGCCGTCACCATCCCTGAGCAGCCGGGCAGTTTCCGGGCGTTCTGCCGGGCCCTGGGCAAGCGCCAGATCACCGAGTTCAACTACCGCTACTACGCCGGTACGCAAGCGCGGCTGTTCGTCGGCGTGCAGACCCATCCGCTCAACGATCCGCGCGAGCAACTACTGGCCAGCCTGTCGGCGCAGGGCTACCAGGTGCTTGACCTCACGGACAACGAGCTGGCCAAGCTGCATGTGCGCCACACCGTTGGCGGCCATGCCGCGCCAGGGGCCGAAGAGCGGGTGCTGCGCTTCGAGTTTCCCGAACGTCCTGGCGCCTTGCTGGGTTTCCTGGAGCGCCTGGGCAAGCGCTGGAATATCAGCCTGTTCCACTACCGCAACCATGGCGCGGCCGAGGCGCGGGTCTTCGCGGCGCTGGAGGTGCCGAAGGAAGAGCTGGAGAACCTGCCCCAGGCACTGGATGAGATGGGCTATCGGTACTGGGACGAGACGGACAACCCAGCCTACCGGCTGTTTCTGGGGTAGGCGCAACGGCGCCTGCCTGGAGCGCGGTGACCCTTGGTCGCCGCGCATCGCACTTTTTCACGCTTTGCCGCTCTATGCACTGCTGCGCCGTGCCGATCCCTGGCACGGTCGTTGATACCAGATCCGGTGCCGATGGTTGTTTCGTGTTCAAGAATGTTGTTTCGGGCTTGCCGCGCGCTGTCGTGCGCAGCCTTCATCCTGTGCCTGAGCGCCTGTACCCAGGAGCAGGGCCACGACATCGTCAACCAGCTAGGAGAGGGCAACCCTCGCGAGCTGTTCCAGACCAGCGTCGACCGCATGGCGACCCTGGAAATGCGCGACAACCTGCAAAGCCTCTACCTGCTGATGAACAAGCTCTACCTGCGCAACCCCACCCAATGGAAACAGTCCGGGTTTGTCGATGCCGCCTCCGCCGAGCGGCACATCCGCCAGGCCATCGAGCAGCGCCAGCCCCTTGCGCAGCTGGGGCAGCGGCGTGACCTGGCGGCGCTGAGCCACGCCCTGAGCCCTGAGTTCCGCGGCGACAGGGTGGGCGCCTTCATCTACGCGATCGGCAGCATGCTGGTCACCGCCCACGGCGGGCGCACCGAATTCTTCATGACCGATGTCATCGACCCGCTGTTCGTCAACAACGCCGCGCGCAACATCGAAAAAGCCACCTGGATGCTCGGCCAGCGCCAGGACGCCAATGGCGTGCTGTTGCTGTTTTCCAACGAGATTTCCGAGGAGGGCAGCAACCTGAGCTTTGCCGTGGAGTTCGGCAAGATCGTCGCGCGGCTGGACTTGCTCGCGCAGATGCTCGATGAGCGCTACCGGCGCATCGGCCTGAACTACGCGCAAAGCCTGCTGCTGATGAACTTCCTGCCCGTGCAGTAAGTTTTCGCCGGTTCAGCTGGCGGGTGCTGCCTGCCCCGGCGGCAGCGCCGACAGCTTGCCCTGCAGCAAGGCGTCGATGGCCTGGCGGTAACGCTGGCCGCCCAGGCTCATGCTGTTGTTGTGGCTGGCCCCAGGCACCAGCAGCAGTGCCTTGGGCTGGCGTGCCGCCTCGAACAGCTGCTCGCTGAAGCGCGGCGGCACATACCGATCGTCCAGGCCATGGACCACCAGCAGCGGCAGGTCGACGGCGTCGATCTTGTCGAGGGAATCGAACTTCTGTGACAACAGCCAGCGGATCGGCAGGCTGGTATCGGCTACCACGGCCGCCACATCGCCCAATGAAGTAAACGTCGACTCGATGATCAGGCCTTGCGCAGGAACGGCCTGGCCGTCCTTCTCGGCCTGGCGCGACAGCTCGGCCGCCAGCTCCACGGCCACGGCGCCGCCCAGAGAGTGGCCGTAGATAAGACGCTTGCTGGCGTCGGGCTGGAGCTGGCTGAAGCGCTCCCAGGCGATCCGGGCGTCCTCGTAGACGGTGGTTTCCGATGGCAGGTCGCCGCGACTCTGGCCAAAGCCCCTGTAGTCGACCGCCAGTACCGAGTAGCCCATGGCGTGCAACTGCTCGATGCGAAACAGCTGCCCGGTGAGGTTCCAGCGTACTCCGTGCAGGTAGAGCACCGCGGGTGCGTTGGCGCGAGGAGAAGGCCACCACCATGCATGCAGGCTCTGGTCATCCTTGAAGGTGCGTGGCCGCAAGTCGAGCTCCTGGACGGTCCCGGGCAGCCCGCGGTACCAGCTGGCGTCACCCGGTTCGATACGGAACACCAGCTCGCGTTCCTTGTGTTGCAGTACGCCGCAGCCGGCAGGCAGGCCGACTACCAGCGCCGCCATGCACAGGATGGAAAACCAGCGACGTTGGAGACGACCCAAAAGCGATTCGGACATGGACGCAGTGACCTCGAAGACATCGGCGGTTTGTAACAGATGAGTCCACGTGGCTGTAGGAAAATTCTCTCAATGGTGGCCATAGAGGTTTGCAAGCTGTGTCCGCCTGCACGGATCGATTCGCTTGGCTTCAACCAAGTCCCGGATCGTTTGCAGATGCTGCCTCGGGCAGGCCAAGCGGGTGCAGCGCCCGGAATCCCTGGGCTTCTTCGACCAGCCAGTCATGCACCGCCCGCGCGCCCGGCTGGTTCAGGCCACCTGGCAGGTACAGCACGACATAGCGCTTGTGGTTCGGCACAGGCACGCCGAAGGGAATGATCAGGGTGCCGCGCTCCAGCTCGTCATTGAGCAGCGTGCGCCGGGCGATGGCTACCCCGATGCCGGCAATGGCCGCCTCGATGGTCAGGTGGTTGCGGTTGAAGGTGTGGCCGCGTCGCACATCCTGGCCGCCCGCGCCGATCCCGTCCAGGTAGAACTCCCACTCGGCATACTCGGAACTGCCGCGCCAGGCGGTGATGTCATGCAGCAGCGGATAATGCACCAGGTCAGCCGGGCCGTGCAGGGGCGGGCGGCCCCGCAGCAGGCTCGGGGAGCACACCGGGAAGATCTGCTCGTCCAGCAGTGGCGTGGAAAGCATGCCGGGATAGCTGCCGTCGTTGAGGTCGACCGCCAGGTCGAAGTCACTGGGATCCAGGGCCTGGTTGCTGTCTTCGGCGACCAGGCTCAGCTGGATATCCGGGTAGCGTTGCTGCAGGCGCGGCAGGCGTGGCGTCAGCCACTTGGCCAGGAACGACGGAATCGAGCGCAGCCGCACGGTGCCGCGGATCTCGCCAGCGTCGAGGCGGCGCAGTTCGGCGTCGATGTTGCCATAGGCCTCGCTGACGGTCTGCGCCAGGCGCTGGCCTTCGGCGCTCAGCTCGACTCCGCGCGCGCGGCGCAGGAAAAGCCTGAATCCCAGGCGCTCTTCCAGCTGGCGGATCTGCTGGCTGACCGCGCCTGGGGTGATGTGCAGCTCCTCTGCGCTGCGGGTGAACGACAGGTGCCGTGCCGCGCAGGAGAACACATGCAGCCAGACGTACATCTGGCCATTCATTTGCCGTCGCATCGTTTAGTCCTGCTAAAGGCTTGCTTAGAAAGTTTCGTTGGTCATGGGGGCGTGGTGGCGTCAGTATCCACCATAACGATGGACTCCTTCAATCGAGGGAGCGTGCCACGACGATCAACCCGCCAGCGAGGCATTAGCATGGCTATCAGCGTATTCGACCTGTTCAAGATCGGCATCGGCCCGTCCAGCTCCCACACGGTCGGCCCCATGCGTGCGGCCGCGACCTTTGCCCAGGGGCTGCGCGAACAAGGACTGCTGGCACAGGTCGCACGTGTCGAAGTGCGGCTCTATGGCTCGCTGTCGGCCACCGGCGTAGGGCATGCCACCGATCGTGCCTGTCTGCTGGGCCTGATGGGCCAATGGCCTGACCGGATCGATCCGCACACCATCGCCTCGCGCATCGACCAGGTGATGGCCGAGCGCTGCCTGATCCTCGACGGCAGCCACCCCATCGGTTTCGACTATCCGCGCGACATGCTGCTGCTCGACGAGAGCCTGCCTTACCATCCCAATGCCATGAGCCTCGAGGCGCTGGACCAGCAGGGCGCCAGCCTGTGGTTGCAGACCTACTATTCGGTGGGCGGCGGCTTCATCGTCGAGGCCGCGCAACTGAGCGAGGCCGGCGCCCAGGTGGACTCGGTCACGCTGCCCTATGAGTTCTCCAGCGGCGCCGAGTTGCTGGCCTTGTGCAAGACCCACAACCTGAGCGTCGGCCAGCTGATGATGGCCAACGAGTGCGCGTGGCGTCCCGAAGCCGAGGTGCGCAGCGGGCTCATGCAGCTTTGGGCGGCGATGCAAGAGTGCGTCGAGAATGGCCTGCGCAACGAAGGCACCCTGCCCGGCGGCCTCAACGTCAAGCGCCGCGCGGCCAAGCTGCACCGCAGCCTGCTGGAGCTGGGCAAGCCGAACGTGATCGGCTCGACCCTGAGCGCCATGGAGTGGGTCAACCTGTTCGCGCTGGCGGTCAACGAGGAAAATGCCGCGGGCGGGCGCATGGTCACGGCGCCGACCAATGGCGCGGCGGGCATCATCCCGGCCGTGCTGCACTACTACATGAAGTTCAGCCCCGAGGCCTGCGACGACGATGTCGTGATGTTCCTGCTCAGCGCCGCCGCAGTCGGCATCCTGTGCAAGAAGAACGCGTCGATCTCGGGCGCCGAGGTCGGCTGCCAGGGCGAGGTCGGCTCGGCCTGCTCAATGGCCGCCGCAGGCCTGGCCCAGATATTGGGCGCGACCCCGCCACAGCTCGAGAACGCTGCCGAGATCGCTCTTGAACACAACCTTGGCCTGACCTGCGACCCGGTGGGCGGCCTGGTGCAGGTCCCCTGCATCGAGCGCAACGCCATCGCCGCGGTCAAGGCCATCAACGCCGTGCAGATGGCGCTGCGCGGGGACGGCGAGCACTTCATCTCCCTGGACCGGGTGATCCGCACCATGCGCGACACCGGCGCCGACATGCACGCCAACTACAAGGAAACCTCGCGCGGCGGCCTTGCAGTGGCTTTCGTCGAGTGCTGACCGACTTTCCAGAGAGCGCCTAGGGGCCGCCTTGCGGCCCCGCTTGCCTTGTCCAGCATCATGGCGCCTTCACCGGGCCTTGTCCTTCAGCGCGACAAAGCTCTTGCGCATGTCGCTGGCCCAGCCATCGAGCACCGGCTTGACGTCTTCGAGGGTCAGTTGCTGCGTGTCGTTCTCCAGCTCCTTGCCGCTGCCCTTGCGCACTACCTGGGCCAGTACCTTCTGCGTGCCACCGTCGAGGAAGGCCGCCTCGACCGCGATGTCGACGGCCTGGTCGCGGCCACCCGACGCCGTGTTGACCGCCGCCGCGACCAGGGCGATGGGGATCACCTCGTAGGGCTTGAGCCCCTCGG
>JAQZAY010000111.1 GCA_029239415.1 Pseudomonas sp.
CTTCACCGTGGTGATTCCCGCCCGGCTGCGCTCCACGCGCCTGCCGGGCAAGCCGCTGCTGCCGATCGCCGGCAAGCCGATGGTCCAGCACGTCTGGGAACAGGCCTGCAAGAGCGCGGCCACGCGCGTGGTGATCGCCACCGACGACGCCAGCATCGTCGAGGCTTGTCAGGCGTTCGGCGCCGAGGTGTTGCTGACCCGTGCCGACCATGAGTCCGGCACCGACCGGCTGGCCGAGGTGGCAGCGCAGCTGGGGCTGCCCGCCGACGCCATCGTGGTCAATGTCCAGGGCGACGAGCCGCTGATTCCACCGGTGATCATCGATCAGGTCGCCGCCAACCTGGCGGCTCACCCGCAGGCCGGCATCGCGACCCTGGCCGAACCGATCGAGCAGCCCGACACGGTGTTCAACCCCAATGCGGTCAAGGTGGTCAGCGACCGGCACGGCATGGCCCTGACGTTCAGCCGGGCGCCGCTGCCCTGGGCCCGCGACCTGTTCGCCCAGGGCCAGGACCGGTTGCCCGAGGGCGTGCCCTATCGTCGCCATATCGGCCTGTACGCCTACCGGGTGAGTTTTCTCCAGGACTTCGTCGGCTGGGGCCCGTGCGGGCTCGAGCAGACCGAGGCGCTGGAGCAGTTGCGCGCCCTCTGGCACGGCGTGCGCATCCATGTTGCCGATGCCCTGGAAGCGCCAGCGGTCGGCGTCGACACGGCCGAAGACCTGGCGCGCGTGCGACGCCTGCTGGAGGCATGATGCGGATCCTGTTCGTGTGCCTGGGCAACATCTGCCGCTCACCGACTGCCGAAGGCGTCCTGCGCCATCAGTTGCAGGCGGCCGGGTTGGCCAAGCGAGTCGAGGTAGCGTCCGCCGGCACAGGCGACTGGCATGTCGGCGAGCCGCCTGACGGCCGGACCTGCCGCGCAGCCCTGACACGGGGCTACGACCTGTCGCGCCAGCGCGCCCAGCAGGTCAGGCCCGAAGACTTCTTCGAGTACGACCTGATCCTGGCCATGGACCCGAGCAACCTCGCGCACCTGCAGGCCCTGCGTCCGCCCGCCTCGACGGCGCAGGTCGATCTGTTCCTGCGCCGCTACGGCGGTGCACGCGACGACGTACCGGACCCTTATCATGGCGGCGCGGCCGGGTTCGAGCAGGTGCTGGACCTGATCGAGGCCGCTTGCCAGACCCTGGTGAACGAGCTGCGGGGGCATCCATGACCCTCGTGTTGCGTGAGCATGCGTCGCTCAAGCCCTACAACACCTTCGGCATCGATGTGCAGGCCAGCGTGCTGGCCGAGGCGCGCAGCGACGACGAGGTGCGCGCAGCCCTCGACGAAGCCGAGCGGCGGCAATTGCCCTTGATGGTCATCGGCGGCGGCAGCAACCTGCTGCTGACCGCCAATGTGCACGCCCTGGTGCTGCGCATGCTCAGCCAGGGCCGTCGTGTGGTGGCCGAAACGGACGAGCAGGTCATCGTCGAGGCCGAGGCGGGCGAGCCCTGGCATCCCTTCGTGCAATGGACGCTGGCCCAGGGCTTCAGCGGTCTGGAGAACCTCAGCCTGATTCCTGGCACGGTCGGCGCCGCGCCGATGCAGAACGTCGGTGCCTATGGCGTGGAGATCAAGGACGTGTTCGCCGGCCTGACCGCCCTGGACCGCCACGATGGCCAGGTGCGCGAGTTCAGCGCGCAGGACTGCGGCTTCGGCTACCGGGACAGCGTGTTCAAGCGCGAACCGGGCCGCTGGATCATCCTGCGCGTGCGCTTTGCCCTGGACCGACAACTGCGCGCGCAGCTCGAGTACGGCCCGGTTCGCCAGCGCTTGCTTGAGCAGGGCATCGAGCAGGCGACCGCCCAGCACATCAGCGAGGCAATCTGCGGCATCCGTCGTGAAAAGCTGCCTGACCCGGCGGTGCTGGGCAATGCTGGCAGTTTCTTCAAGAACCCGGTCGTGCCTGCGCAGGTGGCCGAGCGCATCCGGCGCGACCATCCCGGCGTGGTCGCCTATCCCCAGGCCGATGGCCAGGTCAAGCTGGCGGCCGGCTGGCTGATCGAGCAGGCCGGCTGGAAAGGCCATCGCCAAGGCGATGCCGGTGTGCACGGCTTGCAGGCCCTGGTGCTGGTCAATCATGGGCAGGCCACCGGTGCGCAGCTGCATGCCCTGGCGCGTAGCATCCAGCAAGACATCCAGGCACGTTTCGGCGTGGCGCTGGAGATGGAACCCAACGTGGTCTAGGACCTGGCAGGGCCATGGAGGGCCCGCCCGGTATCGCACCTGTCCACCCGGCAGGCTGCCTGGGCAACCGGTCACGAAATTTTTGCCGTGTCCTGTTGCCCAAGCCCCGAGCGGCGGCATGCCTGGTAGCGGGTGCTGTGCGTCATTCACCCATCGTTCTCGACCGCCCGGTATCCCATGACCCTAGCCCCTGCCTGCACCTTTCTGGATTTTCCCGGCGAAATGGCGCGCCTGATGCGCGAGAAGGACTGGTCGAGCACCCCCTTCGGCCCGCTCGATGGCTGGTCCCAGGCCCTGCGTTCGGCCGTCAGCATCTGCCTGGGGTCGCGCTTCCCGATGGTGCTGTACTGGGGTGAAACCCGAGCCCTGATCTACAACGATGCCTGGAGCCCGGTGCCAGGGCGCAAGCATCCGTGGGCGCTGGGCAGGCCAGGGCCCGAGGTCTGGGCGGAGATCTGGGACATCATCGGGCCGATGTTCGATCACGTGATGGACACCGGTGAGGCCACCTGGTCCGAAGACCAACTGCTGCCGCTCAACCGCTTCGGCTACACCGAAGAGTGCTATTTCTATTACAGCTACAGCCCGGTTCGCGGCGAGGACGGGCGGGTAGAGGGCATCTTCACGGCGGTCACCGAGACCACCTACCGCGTGCTGGCCACGCGTCGCGAACGTCTGCTGCGCCAGGTAGCCGAAGTCACGGCGGCGACCCGTACGCCAACCGAGGCCTGCGAGAGCGTGGCTCGCCTGCTCCAGGCGGTGCCAGAGGAGGCGCCGTTCGTGCTGGTATACCTGGCCGATCCCGTCTCGGGGGGCTACCGCTGCACGGCCCTCGAAGGCTGTACGCCGGCCGAAGACCTGGCGCCGGCGTTGATCCTGCCAGCCGAGCAGGCGACCCCTTGGCCCCTGCACGACGCGCTGAACGCCCCGGTGCCGGTCGAAGGGCTCGAGCGACGCTACGCGGGGCGGCTGCCTGGGCGACCCTGGCCCGAGCCGGTGGAACAGGCGCTGGTGGTACCCGTGCCGAGCACACGGGCCGGCGTGCCCTACGGTTTCCTGGTGCTCGGCATCAGCCCGCGGCGACGCATCGACGCGGACTACACCACCTTGTTCCAGCGCGCGGCGGGGCACCTGAGTACGGCGTTGGGCAACATCGAGCGCTACGAAGAGGAGCGACGGCGCTCGGAGGAACTGGCCGAACTGGACCGGGCCAAGACCGTGTTCTTTTCCAACGCCAGCCACGAGTTCCGTACCCCGTTGACGCTCATGCTCGGCCCCCTGGAGGACATGCTGGGCCAGCCGGCCGAGGCCCCTGGGCAGTTGACCGTCGCGCGCGAGTCGCTGCACCTGGTCCACCGCAACGGTCAGCGGCTGTTGCGCCTGGTCAATACACTGCTGGACTTCTCGCGCATCGAGGCGGGCCGGGTACGCGCCGACTTCACGCCGGTCGATCTGGCCGCCTTTACGGCAGAGTTGGCCAGCAGTTTTCGCTCGGCCATGACGCGCGCCGGGCTGACGTACCATATCGACTGCGGTGCGCTGGGCGAGCCCGTGTGGATCGATCAGGAGATGTGGGAGAAGATCGTCCTCAACCTCATTTCCAATGCCTTCAAGTACACCTTGAGCGGACACATCGGCGTCCACCTTGAGCGCGTGCCCGACGGCGCACGCCTGCAGGTACGGGACACCGGGGTCGGCATCCCGCAGCAGGAGCTCGAGCGTATCTTCGACCGTTTCCACCGCATCGAAGGCCAGGTCGGTCGAACGCACGAGGGCACGGGGATCGGCCTGGCGCTGGTCAAGGACCTGACCCGGTTGCACGGCGGGCAGGTCGGCGTGCGCAGCGAGATCGGTGTCGGCACCTGCTTCGAGGTGTTGCTGCCGTTCGGCCATGCGCACCTGCCGGCGCGAAAGGTCCAGGGCAATGCGCTGACCTCGACCGCCATCCATGCCGATACCTTCGTCGCCGAAGCCTTGCGCTGGCTGTCCGGCCACGGCGACGACCCCGTGCCAACCCTCGACCGCACGGCTGGTCAGGTCAGGCCCAGCAATGGTCTGCGCGTCCTGTTGGCCGACGACAACGCCGACATGCGCGGCTACGTGCAGCGCCTGCTGAGCGAAGCCGGTTTCACGGTGACCGCCGTGGCCGATGGACGTGAGGCCGTCGAACAGGCGCGTCGGGCACGGCCCGACCTGGTGCTGTCGGACATCATGATGCCGGTGCTCGACGGTTTCGGGGTGATCCGGGCCCTGCGCGACGACCCGGCGACCCATGCGCTGCCCATCATCCTGTTGTCTGCCAGGGCCGGCGAAGAGGCCTCCATCGAAGGCATCGCCGCAGGGGCGGACGATTATTTGGTCAAGCCGTTCAGTGCCCGAGAGCTGATCGCCCGGGTGGAAGGGGCACTGCGCCTGGCCCAGCTGCGCCAGGAATCGGCCGCCGCGTTGCGCCAGGCCAACGAGGTACTGGAGCTGCGGGTGCGCGAACGGACCCGCGAGCGTGACCAGATGTGGGCCTTCAGCCACGACATGATCGGCATCGCCGACTTCGAGGGGGTATGGCTCAGCGTCAACCCGGCCTGGACCCGGGTGCTCGGCTGGCCGGTGGAACAGATCGTCGGCAGGACCTCGGCATGGCTGGAGCACCCGGACGACAACGTGCGCACGCGGGAAGAAATCCAGGCATTGGCCATCGGCGCGCCGACCCTCAATTTCGAGAACCGCTTCCGTACCCGCCTGGGCAGCTATCGCACGCTCAACTGGACGGCCGTGCCGGAAGGCGGGTTGCTGTATTGCGTGGCGCGCGATGTCACGGTCGAGCGTGACCGGCTGGCCGAACTCGAACAGGCCAAGGACGCCTTGCGCCAGAGCCAGAAGATGGAAGCGATCGGGCAACTGACCGGGGGCATCGCCCACGACTTCAACAACCTGCTGACCGGCATCATGGGGTCGATGGAGATGCTGCAGCGTCATGCGCGGCCAGAGGACACACGTGCCCAGCGCTACATCGGCAACGCCATCGTCTCGGCGCAACGGGCTGCCGCGTTGACCCAGCGCCTGCTCAGTTTCAGCCGGCGCCAGGCACTGGACATGCGACCGGTGGACGTGAACCGGCTGATCACCGACATGGCCTTTCTGCTTCAGCGCACCGTGACCGAGAACGTGCAGGTCGAGCTGGTCTTGCAGCCCGATGCCTGGACCGTGCACACCGATGCCAATCAGCTGGAAAACGTGCTGCTGAACCTGTGCATCAATGCCCGTGATGCGATGGGTGAGACAGGACGGTTGCGGGTCTGCACGCGCAACGTCGTGCGCTCAGGGCCTGGGCAGGCCGATGGTGCCCTGGCCGGAGATTACCTGGCCCTCGACGTCAGCGACACCGGCGAAGGCATCGCTCCTGAGCTGCTGGACAAGGTCTTCGAGCCGTTCTTCACCACCAAGCCGCAAGGCAAGGGCACAGGGCTCGGCCTGTCCATGGTGTACGGCTTCGTCAAGCAGACCGGTGGCCACGTCGAGGTCCACAGCACCCTGGGGCAGGGCACGTGCATGACCCTGCTGCTGCCACGCCATCGGGACACGGCAGTGCCTGGCGCCCCTGAGCCGCACGCAGCGGCCACCGTGCTGAACCAGGGCGCCGGTGAACGGGTGCTGCTGGTGGAGGACGAGCCCAGCGTCCGCCTGGTGGTCACCGAACTGTTGACGGAAGCGGGCTACCAGGTCGCCGAGGCCGAGGACGCACAGACGGCCTTGGCGCTGATCGACCGCGAACCTGCGTTCGACCTGATGGTGTCCGACGTCGGCTTGCCAGGGCTGAGCGGGCGCGAACTGGCCGATCGAATTCGGGCGCGCCAGCCGACGATCAAGGTGCTGCTGATCACCGGCTACACCAAGGATGCCGGTAACCTGCGGCAGTTCCTTGGCGAAGACATGCACATCCTGCAAAAACCCTTCTCGGTACAAGCGCTGGCCATGAAGATCCGCGACGTGCTGTACACCCTGTGAGGGCCGTTCGCCAGCCCCTGGTGCTCGTCACGCGCGCTGGCGCATACGGCCTCAGTGCCAGGGCTTTCAACCTCGTTGCCTAACACGAGGTGGACCACATCGCCGATCTGGCAGAGCGGTTCATCCCCTCTGTGGGAGCGGGCTTGCCCGCGATGCAGGCGGTGGTGGGCCGGACGCCATCGCGGGCAAGCCCCCCACAGGAGGACTGCGCGTGCCTGTATCATGCCGGTGAAGCTGTGGGTGCAACCATGACTCTGTCTCAGGGCTTTTTCCAAGACGTTGAAAGGTCTGGGCCTCAGCGCTTGAAGCGCACGTGTATCGTGCTGCTGGCGACCGAGCGATCCACCGAGATGGCCTGCTCGCCGAAGCCCGAATAGCCCTTGACCAGGCGCATGCCCAACCCTGTGCCACTGGGCTTGGGGTAGGAGTCGGGGAAGCCGTCGCCCTCGTCGGTGACGATCACCTCGATGGCCTTGGCATCGACGTCCGCGACCCGTACGACGACGTTGCCCTTGCCATATTTCAGGGCATTGGTCACCAGCTCGCTAATCACCAGGCCCAGGGGCGCCAGGCGCTCGGCCCTGATCGAGGTGGGTTCGACCGACAGCTGGATGGAACGGTCGTCGAACGACGTGCCGATGTCGTCCATCAAGGCATGCAGGTACTCGCCGACGCTGATTTCGTGGCAATGCTCCTCCAGATAAAGCCGCCCATGCACGGCTGCGATGGCCAGCACACGATTGGCTGCGGTCTGCAGCTGAAGCTTGACCGTGTCCTCGACCGCCACGTTGGCCTGCAGCAACAGCAAGGTGTTGACCAGTTGCAGGCTGTTCTTGACGCGATGGTGGATCTCATGGAGTTGCAGATCGCTTTCGCTGATCTGGGTGGTCTGCGCATCGATCAGCGAGATCAACTGCTGCTCATGATTGCGCCGTTCGGTGATATCCCGGGAGATCGCGATGATCTTGTCGATGTTCTTCTGCTCGTCGTAGATCGGCGCTGCCGTGACGTCCCACCACTTCGGCTCGCCCTTGGCCGTTGGGCAGAACGACTCGAAGCGTACCGATTCGCCCGATCCCAGACGCTGCATGGCGTTGCGGATGACCGGCTTGGCCTCTTCGGGCCACAGCTCCACCCAGTTCAAGCCGGTGACCTGCTCGGCGCTTTCGAGCTGCATGCGGCACAGCCCTGGCTCGTTGAAGAACTCGATAGTGCCGCACGGCGAAAGAATCTTGACGCAGTCCGGGCTGGCGTTGAGCACGCTTTCCGAATAGGGGCGCCGGTGCGCTTCTTCGGTGCGCGTGGTCATGCGCTCGACGCTCATCGCGATGACGTTGGCGATCCCTTCCATGAAGACCAGGTCGCTTTCGATGAAGTCCGCGCCATCGCCATTGTCGGCTTCCAGCACGCCGTAAGGGCTAAGCGGGCCGCGGATCGGGACATTGATCGCACGTTGAATCCCATAGCGCCTGAGTAGGGAGGGGGTCCTGAAGCGATTTTCCTGGCCCAGATGGTTGGAGATCACTGGACGATCAGTCATGAAGGCATAGCCGGCCGGGCTGGCCTCGTCTGCGCCGACCGTGGCGCTGCCGATGTCCTGTGTATGCCAGCCCACCCCATGGGACAGCAGGAACTGCTGGCCATCGGAGAGAGGGGTCAGGACCTTGGCATACGCCGTGCGCATGCCTTCGGCGACGACCGCGCATGCTTGCGTCAGCAATACATCGAGGTCCGTGGCGTGTAACGAACCCACACCAAAATTGACGACTAGCTCATGTTGCTTGCGCAGCAGGGCATGGGAAATGTGCAACGCCGCACGAACCGTTTCGTCGGGAGAAGTATCAGGCATGGAGTATCCAGGGAGTAGCGAACTGTTCGGAACGATCACGTCATCGACAGGCCAGCGATGACAGCGCGCAAATGTACACAAGCGCGCGTCCATGGCATAGCGGTTCAATGAAGAGGGGCTGCATGGCGTACCTGGCATCGGACGAGCGGCGCGGAGCAGGTTGGCGCGCCATAACGAAAAAGGCCCCGCCAGTTCGCACTGACGGGGCCTGTTCAGGCTACCGGCACCTCAACCGTTTGGCTTGTGCGCCTCGGTCGGGGCAGGCAATTCCGACGCCCGTTCGCTTGGCGCAGCCGAGATGGCCTGGTCGGCAGCGGCCTGGGCGGCCGCTGCAGCCGCAGCGGCTTCGGCTTCACGCTTGCGGCGACGCACTTCACGAGGGTCGTTCGGCGCGCGGCCATTGGGCAACATGACGGTCGAAGGCTCCACCGTCGCCAGGTCCGCCGCGACAGGGTCCGCTTCGGCCTGGGCAGCTTCAGGCTGGGCCTCGGGCTTCGCCTCGGCGCTCACCGGCTCGGCTGCTGGCGTCTCGATGGCAGGCGAGGCGACCGGGGCCGTGGCCTCGACCGCTGCCTGCTTCTCGACTTCACCGGCTTCGCTTGGCGCTGCCGGAGCAGCGGACGGCTCGACCGAAGACAGCTCGGTGTCGGCCTTGGCGTCAGCCTGCAGGTTGGTCTCGTCAGCGGCGGGAACGGGCGTCACGTCGACGTCGGCCGTGGGCTGCACAACGTGTACCGGATCGGCCTCGCCCGAGACGGCCGGTGCCGCTGGCTGGGACTCGGTCTCACCTGTTTCGGCAATGGCGGCGGCGCTTGGCGCCTCGGCGGCTGGCGGCGGAGTCACCTCGACCACTGGCTCCAGACCTGGCTCGACACGAGTGGCCGGCGCCTGAGCAGGCTGCTCGACTGCTGGCGCAATGGCCATTTCGTCGGACTGGGTCACTACGGGCGCGGCGTCGGCGACGGCTTCGGCCGAGACCTCGACGGCAGGGGCTTCGACGCTCGCGGTCGCGCGCTCGGCCTGCTCGTTGGCCTGGGCATGCGCTTCGCTGCTGACGGCGCTGCTGGCCACTTCGGCGGTCACGGCCAGGCCCGCGGCCAGGTCGGTGCTCTGCGGAGAGGGCGTGTGCTGACGTGGCTGCTCGTCACCTGACTCGTCGTCGCTGCCTTCGATCAGGTCGCCATTGGCATTGCGCTGACGCTCACGGCGATTGCTGCGGCGACGCTGGCCACGCGAGCGGCGGCGCGGACGCTCTTCGTCATTGCCGTCCTGCGCGTCATCCTGCTGGGCTTCGTCGGCGGGCAGGGCGTCGGCAGCGGCTTCAGCGGCCTGTTCCTGCTCTTGGGCCTGTTCGGCTGCGCGGGGTTGACGCTCTTCACGGGGCTGGCGTGGCTGACGCTCCTCGCGAGGGGCAGCGGCTTCCTGTTCGGTGCGCTCTTCCGGCTGTGGACGCTCTTCACGAGAAACAGGCGCTGCGGGCTGCGAGCGCTCTTCCTGCTGCACAGGGGCTTCGGGTGCGGCATCTTCTTCGCGCACGACACGCTCTTCACGTGGTGCACGTTCTTCCCGAGGGGCACGCTCCTCGCGCGGCGCACGCTCTTCACGCGGGGCGCGTTCTTCGCGGGGCGCACGTTCCTCGCGCGGTGCACGCTCTTCGCGTGGGGTGCGTTCCTCGCGTGGCGCGCGCTCTTCACGGGCTTCGCGTGGTGCACGTTCTTCGCGGGCCGGACGCTCCTCGCGGGCTACGCGCTCTTCGCGTGGCTGACGCTCTTCACGTGCCACAGGCGTGGCGTCCAGCGGCTCACGCAGTTCGCGTACCGGGCGCTCTTCGCGGTTGCCGCGACGGTCGTCACGCGAACGGTTGTTGCGCTCTTCACGCGGCGCACGTTCTTCACGCGGTTGGCGGTCTTCACGAGGCTGGCGCTCTTCGCGGGACGTGCGCTCGTTGCGCTCTTCGCGCGGCTTGCGCTCTTCGTCGCGACGACCGTTGCGGTTGCGACTCTGCTGGCGACCATTGCGGCGCTCTTCGTTGCGCTGCGAACGCTGCTGCTGCGGCTGCTCGGCAGGCTTCTCGGCCTTGGCGACCGGCGCCGGGGCAGGTTCTTCCTTGCCGGCGAACAAGCTGACCAGGGACTTGACCAGACCCTTGAACAGGCTCGGCTCCGGCACGCTCTGCGGCTTGGCGACAGGGGCGGGCGCTGGCGCAGGCGCGGCAGGCGCTTGCTCGACGGTGGCAGGCACTGGCGCATCGCCACGCGGTGGCGCGGTCTTCACGGCGGCTTCCTGACGGACCAGGGTGCGCGTGGCCGGCGCCTGCGGGGCTTCCTCGACTTCGGTGGTGGCGATTTCGTAGCTGGACTGGCAGGTCAGCACGTCCGGGTTGTCATCGCGCAGGCGCTGCACTTCGAAGTGTGGCGTTTCGAGGTGATCGTTCGGCAGGATGATGATGCGTGCACGGGTACGCAGTTCGATCTTGGTGATCGAGTTGCGCTTTTCGTTGAGCAGGAAGGCGGCGACCGGGATCGGTACCTGGGCGCGGACTTCGGCGGTGCGGTCCTTGAGGGCTTCTTCCTCGATCAGGCGCAGGATCGCCAGC
>JAQZAY010000112.1 GCA_029239415.1 Pseudomonas sp.
CGACAAGAACCTGTACGACCTGCCGCCTGAAGAGGCCAAGGAAATCCCACAGGTCTGCGGCAGCCTGAAGGAAGCCCTGGAAGAGCTGGACAAGGGCCGCGCGTTCCTGACCAAGGGCGGCGTGTTCTCCGACGACTTCATCGATGCCTACATCGACCTGAAGTCCGAAGAAGAGATCCGCGTACGCACCTTCGTTCACCCACTCGAGTACGACCTGTACTACAGCGTTTGATGCGTTGACGCCTGGCGTCCTCTGCTTCAAGTGAAAATGGCCTCCTCGTGAGGTCATTTTTCTTTTTACCTACAGCACGAATCGAAAAATCCGACTGGCGCAAACCACCCATCGGCACACACTCCGGTCTTCGTTCCCAAGGAGATCATCATGCGCCCTTCCCACCTCGCCCCGATCTTGCTTCTCGCCCTTCAAGGCTGCACACCGTCAGGCCAGCCAACCGGCCCCCTCGACCCTTTGCTCGACAGCATCGAACAGCGCCTCGATATCGCGCAAGCCGTGGCCCTTCACAAATGGGACCAGCGCCAGCCCGTGCAGGCCAGCACTCGTGAGCGTCAGGTACTGGAGAGCGTGCGCCGCGCCGCGCCGGATCACCAGCTGCCCCCTGACCGCGCCCAAGCGTTCTTTGCCGACCAGATGGAAGCCAACAAGCTGCTGCAGTACAGCGCTCTGTCATCCTGGCAGCTGAAGCAGCAGGCGCCTGCTACCCAGCGCCAGGACCTGGCCCAGCAACTGCGTCCGCGCCTTGACCGCCTGCAAGCGGAGCTGCTTGATCGCCTGGCCCTGTTTGACCAGACCCGGTTGCCACACTGTGCAAATGTGCTGGCTCGCGCGCTGGTCCTGCGCACCGAAGACCCGGTCCGCCACCTCGCCCTGGTGCGCGCTACTGGCCAATTGTGCGTGCAGCCCTGAAAGGTCCTATGCTCTATGTTGGTGCATGGCTGAATTGATTTAGCCAGTCTTGTCCCCAAACTGGTTCATTGAACTTCAGAAAGTGTGATCGCAAGGGCCAGATCCGCGCGAATACAGGTCTTTATCTGCAAATCCCGCTTCCTTTCGGAGCCTTGGTTTGGTTTTTGCATTTTCTTCGTACCAGCGGATTTCCAGCGCGCCCGCCCTTGGCCCAGCCAGGGGCGCCCATGTGCCAAAAGAGGTCAACGACGCCCCATGACCATCAGCGACGCTCAGCACCGTCTGCTTCTCGACAACCTGACCACCGCCATCCTCCTGCTCAACGCCGACCTGCGCCTGGAATACATGAACCCCGCGGCCGAGATGCTGCTGGCGATCAGCGGCCAGCGCAGCCATGGGCAATTCATCAGCGAGCTGTTCACCGAGTCGGCCGAGGCACTCAACTCCCTGCGCCAGGCAGTGGAACAGGCGCATCCGTTCACCAAGCGCGAAGCCCAGCTGACCTCGTTGACCGGCCAGAGCCTGATGGTCGACTACGCCGTCACGCCGATCCCCAGCCAGGACCAGACCGTGCTGCTGCTGGAAGTCCACCCGCGCGACCGTCTGCTGCGCATCACCAAGGAGGAGGCCCAGCTGTCGAAGCAGGAAACCACCAAGATGCTGGTGCGCGGCCTGGCCCACGAGATCAAGAACCCGCTGGGCGGTATTCGCGGCGCAGCGCAATTGCTGGCGCGCGAGTTGCCCGAGGAAGAGCTGCGCGACTACACCAACGTGATCATCGAGGAGGCCGACCGCCTGCGTAACCTGGTCGACCGCATGCTGGGTTCGAACAAGCTGCCCTCGTTGGCCATGACCAACATCCATGAGGTACTGGAGCGGGTCTGCAGCCTGGTGGAGGCCGAGAGCCAGGGCTGCATCACCCTGGCGCGCGACTACGACCCGAGCCTGCCCGACGTGCTGATCGACCGCGAGCAGATGATCCAGGCCGTGCTCAACATCGTGCGCAACGCCATGCAGGCGATCAGCAGCCAGAACGAGCTGCGCCTGGGCCGCATCACCCTGCGCAGTCGCGCCATGCGCCAGTTCACCATCGGCCACACCCGGCACCGCCTGGTGGCCCGCGTCGAGCTGATCGACAACGGCCCTGGCATTCCGGCCGAACTGCAAGACACCCTCTTCTATCCCATGGTCAGCGGACGCCCGGATGGTACCGGGCTCGGCCTGGCCATTACCCAGAACATCATCAGCCAGCACCAGGGCCTGATCGAATGTGACAGCCACCCCGGCCACACCACGTTCTCGATCTTCCTGCCTCTGGAACAAGGAGCCACTGCCTCATGAGCCGAAGTGAAACCGTGTGGATCGTCGACGATGATCGCTCAATCCGCTGGGTACTGGAAAAAGCCCTGCAACAGGAAGGCATGAACACCCAGAGCTTCGACAGCGCCGACGGCGTCATGGGGCGCCTGGTCCGGCAGCAGCCAGACGTGATCATCTCCGACATCCGCATGCCCGGCACCAGCGGCCTGGACCTGCTGGCACAGATCCGCGAGCAGCACCCGCGCCTGCCGGTCATCATCATGACCGCTCATTCGGACCTGGACAGCGCCGTGGCCTCCTATCAGGGAGGTGCCTTCGAGTACCTGCCCAAGCCGTTCGATGTCGACGAAGCCGTGTCGCTGGTCAAGCGCGCCAACCAGCACGCCCAGGAACAACAGGGCCTGCACACGCCTCCGAGCCTGACACGTACTCCCGAGATCATTGGCGAGGCCCCTGCGATGCAGGAGGTCTTTCGCGCGATCGGCCGCCTGAGCCACTCCAACATCACGGTGCTGATCAATGGCGAGTCCGGTACCGGCAAGGAACTGGTCGCCCACGCCCTGCACCGCCACAGCCCGCGCGCGGCCTCGCCGTTCATCGCGCTGAACATGGCCGCGATACCCAAGGACCTGATGGAGTCCGAACTGTTCGGCCATGAAAAAGGCGCCTTCACCGGCGCGGCCAACCTGCGCCGCGGACGCTTCGAGCAGGCCGATGGCGGCACGTTGTTTCTCGACGAGATCGGCGACATGCCGGCCGACACCCAGACCCGTCTCCTGCGCGTGCTGGCCGACGGCGAGTTCTACCGAGTCGGCGGCCACGTCCCGGTCAAGGTCGACGTGCGGATCATCGCCGCCACTCACCAGAACCTCGAGAACCTGGTACAGGCCGGCAAGTTCCGCGAAGACCTGTTCCACCGGCTGAACGTGATCCGGATCCACATTCCGCGCCTGGCCGATCGCCGTGAAGACATCCCGGCCCTGGCTCGACACTTCCTTGGCCGGGCAGCGCAGGAACTGTCGGTGGAGCCGAAGCTGCTCAAGCCGGAGACCGAAGAGTTCATGCGCAACCTGCCATGGCCCGGCAACGTGCGCCAGATGGAGAACACCTGCCGCTGGATCACCGTGATGGCGTCAAGCCGCGAGGTGCTGATAGGCGACCTGCCGCCCGAGCTGCTCAACCTGCCCCAGGACGCGGTCCCGGTCACCAACTGGGAACAGGCACTGCGCCAGTGGGCCGATCAGGCCTTGGCACGCGGCCAGTCGAACCTGCTCGACAGCGCGGTCCCGAGCTTCGAGCGCATCATGATCGAGACCGCCCTCAAACACACGGCCGGCCGGCGCCGAGACGCTGCCGTGCTGCTCGGCTGGGGTCGCAACACCCTGACTCGCAAGATCAAGGAACTGGGGATGAATGTCGACGGCGCGGAGGATGACGACAGCGAAGAACATTGACCGAGCCCGGGGCCGCCTCGCGGCCCCGGCACACGCACCGATCCTGTGCCCGGTGCACTGACGCAAGGCACGCATCTGCCGGCAAACGCTCTGGAACCCCTCCAAACCGCCCGATATCCGGCTTTTGCGTACTTGGCACGACACCTGCAATAACCTTGGTATCTCCAGTTTTGGGGACCTCGGTACAGGCAGGCCGGGAATCCCCTCTTTTATTCGTGCAGCCTCACCTGCACCCGCCAACGTCCAGCGTCCCCCACTGCGGACCACTCGCCGCGCAGGGGACGCGCGGCGACCAGGGTCACCAGCAACCCCGCATCGCTTTTCTGCACCCGCCAGCTGACCGGCTTGCCCTGCATCTGCAACTGGCCGCGCTGGGGCTTGCCCTGGGCCTCGAACAGCAATGCCAGGGTACCGTCCACGGATTCGCCGTGCAGCTTGGGTTCTTCGTTGAACCACAGGTCCAGACCCGCCTCGACCACCTCGACCCGCTCGAGGACCCGCTCCTCGGGCGTGGTCAGGCGGCCGATCATCAGGCCGACCAGCAGCCCGAACAGGGCCAGCGACATCAGCATGCGTGGCCAGGCCTTAGAACGCGGGTCCGGTTCGGGGGTAGAATGCTCGTCATCTTCACGCTCGGAGCCGTGCATGTTTCACGTCATCCTTTTTCAACCAGAGATTCCGCCGA
Organism: Pseudomonas sp.; assembly: GCA_029239415.1. The sequence goes on from JAQZAY010000112.1 coordinate 4,385, forward strand.
ATACCGGCAACATTATCCGGCTCTGCGCCAACAGCGGCTGCGACCTGCACCTGATCGAACCCATCGGGTTCGAGCTCGATGACAAGCGCCTGCGCCGGGCAGGCCTGGACTACCATGAGTATGCCACGCTCAAGCGCCACGAGAGCCTGGCCGCATGCCTGGAGAACCTTGGGCAGCCCAGGTTGTTCGCGTTCACCACCAAGGCGTCGCACCCCTACCATGAGGTTGCGTTCAAGCCTGGGGATGCGTTCCTGTTCGGGCCGGAGAGCCGGGGGTTGCCTGTCGAAGTCCTGGACAGCCTGCCTGCGCAGCAGCGCTTGCGCTTGCCGATGCAGCCCGGGTGCCGGAGCCTGAACCTGTCCAATACCGTGGCGGTCACGGTGTACGAGGCGTGGCGCCAGCAGGGGTTTGCCTGAGGGTCTTGTAGCGGCTGTACCGGCTTCTTCGCTTGCACAGACAGCACAAAAAAAGCGCCTGCAAAGGCGCTTTTTCATTCACCGCAAACCGCTTACTGCAGCGACGGCGCTTCGCCCGCCTCCTGCATGCGCTGCATCTCTTGCGCGTACAGGGCGTCGAAGTTGACCGGCGACAGCATCAGTGCCGGGAACGAACCACGGGTCACCAGGCTGTCCAGCGTCTCGCGGGCATACGGGAACAGGATGTTCGGGCAGAACGCGCCGAGGGTATGGCTCATCGAGGCGGCGTCGAGGTTCTTGATCAGGAAGATACCGGCCTGCTGCACTTCAGCGATGAAGGCAACCTCTTCACCGTTCTTGACGGTCACCGACAGGGTCAGCACCACTTCGTGGAAGTCGCCTTCCAGGGCCTTCTGCTTGGTGTTCAGGTCCAGCGCGACGCTCGGCTCCCACTGCTGACGGAAGATCGCCGGGCTTTTCGGGGCTTCGAACGACAGGTCACGCACATAGATGCGCTGCATCGAGAACTGGGGAGAGGTGTCTTCGGCTGCGGCGGCGCCGTTGTTCTGTTGCTCAGTCATGGCAGATCCTTCTTTCTAGGGTCTTTGATAGGGATGGAATCAAGCCTTGAGCAGCGCATCGAGCTTGCCGGCGCGCTCCAGGGCGTACAGGTCATCGCAACCGCCGACATGGGTCGCGCCGATCCAGATCTGCGGTACCGACGTGCGGCCCGCTTTCTGGGTCATCTCTGCGCGCAGCTGCGGCTTGCCGTCGACCTTGATCTCTTCGAAGTCCACGCCCTTGCTCTGCAGCAGGTGCTTGGCACGCGAGCAGTACGGGCAGTAGTCGCTGGAATAGACGATGACGTGCTTCATGTCACTTCACCAATGGCAGGTTGTCGGCTTTCCAGCTCGAGACGCCACCGCTCAGCTTGGCGGCATTGAAGCCTGCCTTGATCAGGTCGCCGGCGACGCTGCCCGCGTGCTGGCCAATGCTGTCGACGATGATCAGGGTCTTGGCCTTGTGCTTCTCGAGTTCGCCCATGCGCTTGCTCAGCTTGTCCTGGGGAATGTTCACGGCGCCGACGATGTGGCCCGCCGCGTATTCCTTGGCCGGACGGATGTCGACGACAAGGCCCTTGTCGCCATTGACCAGCGAGGTGAGCTCGCCGTTGCTCAGGCTGCGGCCACCCTTGCGGGACTCGTTGAGGATCAGCAGCACCAGCAGGACGACGAAGATAGCCACCAGAATGTAGTGCTCTGTCGCGAATCGAATCAGGTTATCAACCATCGGGGTGTTCCAGGCCATTGAAAATGCTGGCCAGTATACACAGCCCCCAAGGTGGGCCAAAGCCTGGCCGACAGGCTCGGGGGGAGGCCCGCTTGCCGCGCATCGCCCCGCCCGACAGGCAGCCTCAGGATTATTCGTCACACCTGGCGGATTTGCCCTAAGATGCGTGTCTTTATCATCTTGAGCAACCGTGAGAGGGATTGATGACGAGCACGCCCAAACCCCTGGTCCTGATCATCCTTGATGGTTTCGGTCACAGCGACAGCCCCGAGTACAACGCCATCCATGCGGCTACCACGCCGGTCTACGACCGACTGCGCGCCACCCGGCCGCATGGCCTGATCTCCGGTTCCGGCATGGATGTCGGCCTGCCCGACGGCCAGATGGGCAACTCCGAGGTGGGTCACATGAACCTCGGTGCCGGGCGTGTGGTGTACCAGGACTTCACGCGGGTGACCAAGGCCATTCGTGACGGCGAGTTCTTCACCAACCCGGTGCTCACTGGCGCTGTCGACCAGGCCGCAGGCGCTGGCAAGGCCGTGCACATCCTCGGCCTGCTCTCCGACGGCGGCGTGCACAGCCACCAGGACCACCTGGTCGCCATGGCCGAGCTGGCCGCCCAGCGTGGCGCCGAGAAGATCTACCTGCATGCCTTCCTCGACGGCCGCGACACCCCGCCGCGCAGCGCCCAGTCCTCCATAGAGCTGCTCGAAGGCACCTTCGCCCGCCTGGGCAAGGGCCGCATTGCCAGCATCATCGGCCGCTACTACGCCATGGACCGGGACAATCGCTGGGACCGTGTCAGCGCGGCCTACGAGCTGATCGTCGACAGCGTTGCCGAGCACACCGCCGCCACCGCCGTGGCAGGCCTGGAAGCGGCCTACGCACGCGATGAGAGCGACGAATTCGTCAAGGCCACGCGCATCGGCGAAGCGGTGAAAGTCGAGGACGGCGACGCGGTGGTCTTCATGAACTTCCGTGCCGACCGTGCCCGCGAGCTGTCGCGGGTGTTCGTCGAGCCCGACTTCAACGAATTCGCGCGCGCGCGCCTGCCCAAGGTCGCCGCGTTCATCGGCCTGACCCAGTACTCGGCGAAGATCGCGGCGCCCGCTGCCTTTGCGCCATCGAGCCTGGACAACGTGCTGGGCGAGTACCTGGCCAAGCACGGCAAGACCCAGCTACGCATTGCCGAGACCGAGAAGTACGCGCACGTGACCTTCTTCTTCTCGGGCGGGCGTGAAGAGCCGTTCGAGGGTGAAGAGCGCATCCTCATCCCCTCGCCCAAGGTCGCTACCTACGACCTGCAGCCCGAGATGAACGCTCCCGAGGTCACCGACCGTATCGTCGAGGCCATCGAGCAGCAGCGCCATGACGTGATCGTGGTCAACTACGCCAACGGCGACATGGTCGGGCACACCGGTGTGTTCGAGGCTGCGGTCAAGGCCGTCGAGGCGCTGGACCAGTGCGTCGGCCGTATCGTCGATGCGCTCGAGCAGGTCGGCGGCGAAGCGCTGATCACCGCTGACCACGGCAACGTCGAGCAGATGGAAGACGAATGCACGGGCCAGGCGCATACTGCGCACACGACCGAGCCTGTGCCATTCATCTATGTGGGCAAGCGGGCACTGAAGGTACGCGAAGGCGGCGTGCTGGCCGACGTGGCGCCGACCATGCTCACGCTGCTGGGGCTGGAAGTGCCCGCGGAAATGACCGGGACCTCGATTCTGGTCGACGCCTAGAATCCCGGCCGCACGCTGCAAGCTGCAAGAGAAAAGCGGATCGCATCGGCCCGTCTTGTAGCTTGCAGCTTGTTTTGTTTGCAGCCCTGGGCGGGCATACTAGGTCAGTCTCCATCCCGGGTATCCCCAATCCATGCTCCGCGCCCTGATCCTTTTAGCCTTGTCCTGCCTGCTCAGCCCGGCCTTTGCCGACGAGCGCGCGCAGACCCAGCAGAAACTCGACGCCACCCGCCAGGACATTGCCGAGCTGCAGAAGATGCTGGGCAAGCTGCAGGAGGAAAAGTCCAGCGTGCAGAAAGACCTGCGCGCAACCGAAACCGACATCGGCACGCTGGAAAAGCAGGTGGAGGCCCTGCAGCAGGAACTAAAAAAGACCGAGGGCGAGCTGGAGCGCCTCGATGACGAGAAAAAAAAACTCCAGAGCGCCCGCATTGAACAGCAGCGACTGATCGCCATCCAGGCTCGATCGGCCTACCAGAATGGTCGCGAGGAGTACCTCAAGCTGCTGCTCAACCAGCAGAATCCCGAGAAATTCGCCCGCACCCTGACCTACTACGACTACCTCAGCCAGGCCCGCATGGCGCAACTGCGCAGCTTCAACGAGACCTTGAGCCAGCTGGCTGGCGTCGAGCAGGATATCGCCCGGCAGCAGGCAGCGCTGCTGGCCCAGCAAGGCAACCTCGACAGCCGCCGCCACGAGCTCGAGGCCGTGCGCCAGGAACGCCGGCAAGTGCTGGCCAGACTCAATACCGACCTCAAGGCCCGCGACCAGAAGCTGCAATCGCGCCAGCAGGACCAGGCGGAGCTGGGCCGTGTGCTCAAGACCATCGAGCAGACCCTGGCGCGCCAGGCTCGCGAAGCAGAGGAGGCACGCAAGCGCGCTCTGCTCGCCGAGCAAGAAGCCCAGCAGCAACGCCAGCGAGAGGCACAGGCCAGCGATACCGAGCATGTGAAGAAACCGAAAACCACGCTTGGCCCGCTCGTGTCGAGCAGCGGTGAAACCTACGGCGGTGCTTTTTCTGCCGCACGGGGCAAACTTCCATGGCCGGTCAATGGTCGATTGCTTGCGCGCTTTGGTGAAACACGCGGGGATGACGCCCGGGCCAAGTGGGACGGCGTGATGATCGGCGCTTCCGTGGGCAGCCAGGTGCGTGCAGTGCATGGTGGCCGGGTGGTCTTCGCCGACTGGTTGCGTGGGGCCGGACTTCTGGTCATTCTCGACCATGGCAATGGGTATCTCAGCCTGTACGGCCACAACCAGAGCCTGCTCAAGCGCGCCGGCGACATCGTCAAGGCCGGCGATGCCATCTCCACCGTTGGCGACAGTGGTGGACAAGACAATGCGGGCCTGTACTTCGCCATCCGCCAGCAGGGCCGCCCGAGTGACCCCGCGCAGTGGTGCCGGGCCCAGGGATAGCCACCTTCCTCTATTTGACGGCGTAGCGCAGTCCGTTACTGCGCCGGGGCTCCATGGGGAGCGTCTACAGGATCAGGAGTTCGTTCGACATGCTGCAATCGCCCCGCCTTACCTCGCTGGCCCTGACCATCGCCCTGGTCGTCGGCGCGCCCCTGGCCCTCGCCGCCGAACCTGCCGCCGCGCCCGCCCCGGCCGCCAGCGCCAAAGGGCCGCTGCCACTGGACGAGCTGCGAACCTTCGCCGAGGTCATGGACCGGATCAAGGCAGCCTATGTCGAGCCCGTGGACGACAAGACCCTGCTCGAGAATGCCATCAAGGGCATGCTCAGCAACCTCGACCCGCATTCGGCGTATCTCGGCCCTGAGGACTTCCAGGAACTGCAGGAGAGTACCAGCGGCGAGTTCGGCGGCCTGGGCATCGAGGTTGGCCTGGAAGACGGTTTCGTCAAGGTGGTCTCGCCCATCGACGACACCCCGGCCTCGCGCGCGGGCATCGAGGCGGGCGACCTGATCGTCAAGATCAACGGCCAGCCGACCCGGGGCCAGTCCATGACCGAAGCCGTCGACAAGATGCGCGGCAAGATCGGCGAGAAGATCACCCTGACCCTGGTGCGCGACGGCGGCCAGCCATTCGACGTGACCCTTGCCCGCGCGGTCATCCAGGTCAAGAGCGTCAAGAGCCAGTTGCTCGAAGACAGCTACGGCTATATCCGCATCACCCAGTTCCAGGTCAAGACCGGCGAAGAGGTCGGCAAGGCCCTGGCCAAGATGCGCAAGGACAACGGCAAGAAACTCCGCGGCCTGGTGCTCGACCTGCGCAACAACCCGGGCGGCGTGCTGCAGACCGCCGTGGAGGTCGCCGACCACTTCCTGACCAAGGGTCTGATCGTCTACACCAAGGGCCGCATCGCCAACTCCGAGCTGCGCTTCTCCGCCGACCCCGCGGACGCCAGCGAAGGCGTGCCGCTGGTGGTGCTGATCAACGGTGGCAGCGCCTCGGCCTCGGAAATCGTCGCCGGCGCCCTGCAGGACCAGAAACGCGGCGTGCTGATGGGCACCGACAGCTTCGGCAAGGGCTCGGTACAGACCGTGCTGCCGCTGAACAACGACCGCGCGCTCAAGCTCACCACCGCGCTGTACTACACCCCCAACGGCCGCTCGATCCAGGCCCAGGGCATCGTGCCAGACATCGAGGTGCGCCCGGCCAAGCTGACCGCCGAAGCCGACAGCGAGACCTTCAAGGAAGCCGATCTGCAAGGGCACCTGGGCAACGGCAACGGTGGCGCCGAGCGCCCCACCAGCGGTGCCAAGCGCAAGGAGCGCCCTCAGGATGATGACTTCCAGTTGAGCCAGGCGCTGAGCTTGCTCAAGGGCCTGAGCATCACCCGGAACAAGTGATGGCT
>JAQZAY010000113.1 GCA_029239415.1 Pseudomonas sp.
TGCCGTGAAGCATGGCGTGGACACCGGCAAGGACCTGGCCGAGATGAGCCTCGATGAGCTGCGCCAGTTCAGCGACCAGATCGAGCAGGATGTGTTTGCAGTGCTGACGCTGGAAGGTTCGGTGAATGCGCGCGACCACATCGGTGGGACCGCGCCGGCACAAGTCCGGGCGGCCGTGGCGCGGGGCCGGGAATTGCTGGCTTCGCGTTGAGGCCTTGGTCCGTTGCGACCCTCGCGGCCTTGGCCACGAGGGTGGCAGCGGACCTCGACAAGCATCAGCAGTGCTTGCGCCGCATCATCTCCAGGAAGCTGGGCATCAGCGCTTCCTTGTCCGCCTGGATCGTCTTCATGTGCGGGTTATCCCCAAGCTGCTTCAGTAATGCCTGGGCCTCCGGGAAACCTTCCAGCAGTTCGATCCCCAGCACTTTCTTGCCAACGGCGCTCGCCAGGTCGACCGAGAAGCAGAACATCATGTCCGCCAGCGTGATCTGCTCGCCCGCGACATAGGGCGCGAACTTGCCATTGCGCTTGAGCGTGGCGAAGCCTGCCAGCAGTTCGGTGCGGGCCTTCTCCTTCACCAGCGGCTCGACCTGCATGCCGAAGAACGCCTCTGCATAGCACGTACGCGCCGGCAGCTCGATGTACAGCTCGATCTCCTTGAGCAGCTCGCGCACCTTGCCTTGGGCAAAGGCGTCGGCGGGCAGCAACGGCTTGCCGCCCTGGGTCTGCTCGATGTAGTCGAGGATCACACTGGTCTCGCTGAGAAAGCCGTGCTCGGTCTCCAGCACGGGCACCTTGCCACGCGGGCTGATGGCGAGCGCCTGCGGGGTCTGCTCGGCGAAGAACAGCACCTCTTCGAAGGCCACGCCTTTTTCCAGCAACGCCAGCTTGACCATGTTGTAGTAGTTGCTGACCGCGAATCCATGAAGCTTGAGCATGTGAGACAGCCTCCAGGCCGTAAGGGGATGGCCGGCCAGTTATAGACCGGTTGCCCCTGCCCTGGCCAGTTTCATGCGTGCGGTCAATGCCCAGGCATTGCCAGGCAAGGCATGGCAAACTGTGCGTTCAATTCCCTAGGAGTAGCGCCATGAGCGAGCCCACCGATATCGACAACGACGATGAAGAAGCCTTCGCCGAGGCGACCCTGACCGAGGCCATCGAGAACCAGATCGAGAGCGACAATCCGCCCGCGGCCAAGGCCACGTTCAACAAGCTCACCCTGGTGGGCTATGAACGGGAAGACATCATCAACCTGATGGCCCACGTGCTGGCCTTCGAGATCGACGCGATGCTCAAGGAAGACCGGGCGTTCAACAACCAGTGGTACGAAGCCGCGCTGCGCAACCTGCCGGAGCTTCCTCCCGAGGAAGATCAAGGCAACGCCTGAAAACCCTGACTACACTGCAAGACCAGGCACCGGTCTCGGTGCCCCGTCCTTGTCTGGAAGTCAGGAGTCACCATGTCCTTCACCCCCGAACTGATTGCCGAACTCGAAGTGCTCGCCCTGTTCAACCTGGACAACCACCAGGAGGGCATCAAGGTGCACGCCACCGCCTCGCCCGAGCTGGTGGCCGCTGCCCGGCGGCTGTACGACAAAGAACTGACCGACCAGCCCGACGGCGGCTACCTGACCAGCCTTGGCCAGGACGCGGCCGAGCAGGCACAGAAGCTGCTGATCATCCTCAACGTGGCCGAAACGGCCTGAACCTGTGAGCCTGGCGAACGCGCGACACCGCTAGCCGCTAGAGGTCGAAGTCCCCGGCAGCCTCGGGCTGGTACTCGACCTCCAGCAACCTGAGCTTGAGCGTCTTGCCGCCCGGGGCCGGCCAGTCGATCTGCTCGCCTACCGACAACCCCAGCAGCGCGCAGCCGATCGGGGCCAGGATGGAGACCTTGCCCTCGCCGCCTGCATCCTTCGGGTAGACCAGGGTCAGGTGATAGTCCTTGCCACTGGCCTCTTCGCGGCAATGCACGCGCGTGTTCATGGTCACCACCCCGGCCGGGACCTGCTCATGGCCGACGACCTGCTCGGCGCGGTCCAGCTCGTCCTGCAGGGCTAGCACGCCCGGTGTCTCTTCGCCGAGACTGTCGATCAGCCGCTCGAGGCGCTGTACGTCCAGTCGAGTGAGGATAAGGGAAGGCTTGGTGCTCATGATCTAGTCAGACTCCTGTGCAACTGATGAAAAGTACCGGGCAGATAAAGCAAAACCCCGCCCAAGGGCGGGGTTTGCGTGGTGCTCGGCGATGCCGATGCCAGCCCGACACTAACACAGCAGGGCAAATACACAAGGGCCCGCGGGTCAGTGCGCCGCGGCCTCTTCGCGCCGGGCCTGTGCCTGCTGGCAGATCTGGCGGCGGCGCTGGTCATCGGCCGAACGCCACTCGCGAATATGCTCGACCGGGCGCTGGCAGCCGGTGCAGACCTTGTGCTCGTCGAGCCGGCAGACGTTGATGCACGGCGAAGGTACCGCAGGGCTGACGTTGCTGTAGAGCGGCTTGGGTGGCCGTGCCGGAGTCGTCATCTCAGATCTCTTCGAAGTCCAGCTTGACCCCGGCACGCTCCCAGACGATGCGTTCGAGCATCTCGCCCAGCAGCTCTTCGGTCTTCTCGCAGGTCCACTTGCCGTTTTCCTGGTCGTAGTCGAAGTGGAAACCACCCGAACGGTCAGCCAGCCACAACTGGCGCAACGGCTCCTGCCGGCTGAAGATCAGCTGGTTGCCGTCCTCGAACTTGATGGTCAGCACCCCAGCGGAGTTTTCCATGTCCAGGTCCAGGTCACTCTCATCGAACAGGTCTTCGAGGGCCTGTTGGGTCGCGTCGACCAGGTCGTGAAAACGCGCTTCGCTCAAACTCATTGCAAGAACCTCGAAAATGACTGCACACACGCAAGCCGGCACGATACGAGCGCCAGGCCACGATTGCAAAGGATAACACCCCGCCGCCCGGCGGGCCGGTGGCTGCATAGGCAAGCAGGCAGGCGCTCGGTATACTCGGGCGCAATACTGCTTATTTCAAAGGATTTCGCCATGAAGCGCCTGATTTCCTCCCTCGCGGCGCTGGTCGCGGTTGCCTGCCTAGTCTCGGCCTGCGGCCAGAAGGGCCCGTTGTACTTGCCTGACGACAGCAAGGACGGCAAGCAGTCACAACAGCACCAGCACTGATTAAGGGATACCCATGGACGCTTTCAACCACCGCGACGGTGTACTGTTCGCGGAAGGCGTGGCCTTGCCGGCCATCGCCGAACGATTCGGCACGCCGACCTATGTCTACTCGCGCGCTCACATCCAGGCCCAGTATCGCAGCTACACCGATGCCCTGCAGGGTGTCTCGCACCTGGTGTGCTTTGCCGTCAAGGCCAACTCCAACCTGGGCGTGCTGAACCTGCTGGCCCGCCTGGGCGCGGGTTTCGACATCGTTTCCGGTGGCGAGCTCGAGCGCGTGCTGGCCGCTGGCGGGCGTGCCGACCGCGTGGTCTTCTCTGGCGTCGGCAAGACCCGCGAAGACATGCGCCGCGCCCTCGAAGTAGGCGTGCACTGCTTCAACGTCGAGTCCACCGACGAGCTCGAGCGCCTGCAAGTGGTCGCTGCCGAGATGGGCCTGCGCGCCCCGGTCTCGCTGCGCGTCAACCCGGACGTCGATGCCGGTACGCACCCGTATATCTCCACAGGTCTGAAAGAGAACAAGTTCGGTATCGCCATCGCTGACGCCGAAGAGGTGTATATCCGCGCTGCGCAGCTGCCAAACCTTGAGGTGGTTGGGGTCGATTGCCATATCGGCTCGCAGCTGACCACCCTTGAGCCCTTCCTCGATGCACTCGACCGTCTTCTCGACCTGATCGATCGCCTCGGCGACTGCGGCATTCATCTGCGTCACCTGGACCTGGGTGGCGGCATCGGCGTGCGCTACCGCGACGAACAGCCGCCGCTGGCCAGCGACTACATCAAGGCCATCCGCGAGCGCGTCGGCGTCCGTGACCTGGCGCTGGTGTTCGAGCCGGGCCGCTACATCGTGGCCAACGCCGGTGTCCTGCTGACGCGCGTCGAGTACCTCAAGCATACCGAGCACAAGGACTTCGCCATCGTCGACGCGGCGATGAACGACCTGATCCGCCCGGCGCTGTACCAGGCCTGGATGGACGTCAGCGCCGTGCAGCCCCGCGAAGGCGAAGGCCGCGCCTATGACGTGGTCGGCCCGATCTGCGAGACCGGCGACTTCCTGGCCAAGGACCGTGTGCTGAACCTGGCCGAAGGCGACCTGCTGGCCGTGCATTCGGCCGGTGCCTATGGCTTTGTCATGAGCTCGAACTACAACACCCGGGGCCGCTGCGCCGAAGTACTGGTCGATGGCGACCAGGCCTTCGAAGTGCGCCGCCGCGAGACCGTGGCCGAGCTGTACGCTGGCGAAAGCCTGCTGCCGGAGTGAGCCCATGCTGCTGCGTTTTACCAAGATGCACGGGCTGGGCAACGACTTCATGGTCCTTGACCTGGTCAGCCAGCACGCTCACATCCAGCCCAAGCACGCCAGGCAATGGGGCGACCGGCATACCGGCATCGGTTTCGACCAGCTGCTGATCGTCGAGGCGCCAAGCAATCCGGAGGTCGATTTCCGCTACCGGATCTTCAACTCGGACGGCTCGGAAGTCGAGCAGTGCGGCAACGGCGCGCGCTGCTTCGCGCGCTTCGTGCTCGACAAGCGCCTGACCGCGAAAAAGCGCATCCGCGTGGAAACCAAGGGCGGCATCATCGAACTGGACGTGCGCAACGACGGCCAGATCTGCGTCGACATGGGCCCGCCGCGCCTGGCTCCCGCGGATGTGCCGTTCGACGCGCCCGCCCAGGCCTTGAGCTATCCGCTGGACGTGGCCGGGCAACGCGTCGAGCTGGCCGCCGTGTCCATGGGCAACCCCCATGCCGTATTGCGCGTGGATGACGTCGCCTCGGCCCCGGTGCACGAGCTCGGGCCGAAAATCGAACACCACCCGCGGTTCCCGCAGCGGGTCAACGTTGGTTTTCTCCAGGTGATCGATCGCCATCGCGCCAACCTGCGGGTGTGGGAGCGTGGCGCTGGCGAGACCCAGGCGTGCGGCACCGGCGCATGCGCGGCGGCGGTGGCGGCAATCAGCCAGGGGTGGATGGATTCGCCCGTATCGCTCGACCTTCCCGGAGGCCGCCTGTCCATCGAATGGGGCGGTCCCGGCAAGCCGGTATTGATGACAGGGCCCGCGGTACGCGTGTTCGAAGGACAGGTTCGACTCTAGACGAGGCTACGCCATGACCGACCAGAACCAGGCTACAGACACGCAGGCCAGCGATCTCGACGACGAGGCGGTGGTACGCTACCTGCGCGCCAATCCGACCTTCTTCGCCGAACATGACGAGTTGCTCGGTGAGCTGCATATCCCCCACCAGCGCGGCGACAGCGTGTCGCTGGTGGAGCGCCAGCTCAAGCTGCTGCGCGATCGCAACATCGAGATGCGCCATCGCCTGTCGCAGCTGATGGACGTGGCCCGCGACAACGACCGGCTGTTCGACAAGACCCGCCGGCTGATCCTCGACCTGCTCGATGCCGGCAGCCTCGAGGAGGTGGTCATGGCCGTCGAGGACAGCCTGCGCCAGGAGTTCAAGGTGCCCTTCGTCAGCCTGATCCTGTTCGGCGAAAACGCCACCCCCGTGGGCCGCTGGGTCAACAGCGCCGAGGCGCACCAGGCCATCGGCGGCCTGCTGGGCAGCGGCAAGACGGTCAGCGGCAACCTGCGCGACCACGAGCTGGACTTCCTGTTCGGGGCCGATCAGCGTAAGGAAGTCGGCTCCAGCGCCGTCGCGACCCTTGACTACCAGGGCTTGCATGGGGTGCTGGCGATCGGCAGCCGTGACCCGCAGCACTACAAGAGCAGCGTCGGCACGCTGTTTCTGAGCTACATTGCCGAAGTCCTCGGCCGCGTGGTGCCACGCTTTACCCAGACCCTGCGTTCGGTGCGCTGATGAAGCGCCAGCTGGAGGCTTATTGCGCGCACCTGCGCAATGAGCGCCAGGTCTCCGTGCACACCCAACTGGCCTACCGCCGTGACCTTGGCAAGGTGCTCGAATATTGCGACACCCAAGGCATCGCCAGCTGGAATGACCTGCAAACGCAGCAACTGCGTCAGCTGGTGGCACGCCAGCACCATCATGGCCAGTCCTCGCCCAGCCTTGCCAGGCTGCTGTCGGCGGTGCGCGGGTTCTATCGCTACCTCAATCGCGAAGGCCACTGCCAGCACGACCCGGCCAATGGCCTGTCGCCGCCCAAGGGCGAGCGTCGACTGCCCAAGACGCTGGACACCGACCGCGCCTTGCAACTGCTCGACGGTGGCGTGGACGATGACTTCATCGCCCGTCGCGACCACGCCATCCTCGAGCTTTTCTACTCATCGGGCCTGCGCCTGTCGGAGCTGACCAGCCTCGACCTGGAGCAGCTCGACCTGGCTGCCGGCCTGGTCCAGGTGCACGGCAAGGGCAGCAAGACCCGTGTCCTGCCGGTGGGACGCAAGGCTCGCGAGGCGCTGGAGCAGTGGCTCAGGCTGCGCGGCATCAGCGCACCGCAGGACAAGGCGGTCTTCGTCAGCCGCCAGGGCCGTCGCCTGGGGCCACGCGCCATCCAGCAGCGCGTGCAGGCCGCTGGCGAGCGCGAGCTCGGGCAACATCTTCACCCGCACATGCTCCGCCATTCTTTCGCCAGCCACCTGCTGGAGTCGTCCCAGGACCTGCGCGCAGTGCAGGAGATGCTCGGCCACGCCGACATCGCCACCACGCAGATCTACACTCACCTGGACTTCCAGCACCTGGCCGCGGTGTACGACAGCGCCCATCCTCGGGCCAAACGCAGCAAAGGCAGCGACTCATGACCATCAAGCTGATCACCTTCGACCTGGACGATACCCTCTGGGACACCGCGCCCGTGATAGCCAGCGCCGAGGTCGTCCTGCGCGACTGGCTGGAAGCCAATGCGCCGACGCTGGGGGGCGTACCCGTCGAGCACCTGTATGCCATTCGCGAGCGCCTGGTACAGGCCGAGCCGGGCCTCAGGCACCGCATCAGCGCGCTGCGCCGGCGCGTGCTGTTCCATGCCCTCGAAGAGGCCGGCTACAGCGAAAGGCACGCCCAGGAACTGGCCAACGAAGGCTTCGAGGTGTTCCTGCATGCCCGCCATCAGGTCGAGGTCTTCCCCGAGGTGCAGCCGGTTCTGGAGATCCTGCGCCATCAGTACACGCTGGGCGTGGTCACCAACGGCAATGCCGACGTGGGACGACTGGGCCTGGCGGACTACTTCAGGTTCGCCTTGTGCGCCGAGGACCTGGGTATCGGCAAGCCGGACCCTGCGCCCTTTCTCGAGGCGCTGCGCAGAGCCGACGTGGACGCGGGGGCCGCCGTGCATGTCGGCGACCATCCCGGCGATGACATTGCCGGCGCCCAGCGCGCCGGGTTGCGGGCGGTGTGGTTCAATCCGCAGGGCAAGGCCTGGACTACCGAAACGCCGCCTGATGCCGAGATCCAGCGCCTGTCGCAGCTGCCGGACGTGCTGTCTCGCTGGCGCTGATACCTCCTGTGGGACCAGCCCGCCCCACAGTCGAACCACTGGAGGCCAGGCACAAAAAAGCCCGCAGCGACGGCGGGCTCTCCTGCTGACGGCATCACTCAGATAGGGCGGCTGCCGTACTTGTTATCCGGCTTCTTGGGCGGATCGGCGACCACGTTGGCCTCCACTTCCTGCACCTTGCCACCGCGGCTCAGGAACTCTTCCATCGCCCTGGCCAGCGCATCGCGCTCCTTCTGCTTGGCTTCCATGCTGGGCATCTCGTCAACCGAGACAGCAGCCTTGGCCTTGCCCTTGGCAACCGGGGCCGGGCTGTCGTCGTCGCCAGTGTCCGACGCTACGTCGTCGGCCGCGGTTTCAAGACCCTCGTCACCATCGTCTTCGTCGCCTACTTCGAGGTCGTCATTTTCCAGATCGTCGTCGCTCATGTTCTACCTCATGACTTGCGAAAAGCAGGTTAGTTATAGACCAGTGTTGCCGTAGACCGACAGTCACCAGTGAAAATTCAAAGGCCGTGGGGTGGCCACTGCCTGGGCGCCCTCGAGTACCGGGAGAGCACCGTGCAGGCCCTGCTCCTGGCAAGGCCCGACGAAAAAAGATCAGCGCCACCGGCTGCGATACGCTGGCTGGATGCCTCAGGGCAAAGCGCTCAGCGGCAAGCGTAGCAAACGGGCGGCGAAGTGTGCAGACAGGTCATCAGCACCCTTCGGCGCGCATTCTAGCGCGCCCGTAGAAAAAGCAAAGTCCCAAAAACTCACTCCCGCCTGTAAGTTTTCTACCTACGCCAGCGAAGCCCCGCGCGCCATGCGCCAACAGCCCGAGGAAACCGTTTGCGCCTGGGCCCGAAGCCAAAATCCAGGCAAAAAAATGCCCGGCGAACCGGGCATGTCTGCAGCGTCGGTTACAGGTTGTAGCCGCGTTCGTTGTGCTGCGCCAGGTCGAGACCGACCGACTCTTCTTCATCGTTGACCCGCAGGCCCATCACCTTGTCGAGCACCTTGAGGATCACGTAGGTGACGATCGCGGTGTAGACCACGGTAAAGATCACGCCCTTGGCCTGGATCCAGACCTGCGCGCCGATATCCTGTACCTCGCCAAAGCCGCCCAGGGCCGGTGCCGCGAACACGCCGGTCAGGATCGCGCCGACGATACCGCCGACACCGTGCACGCCAAAGGCATCGAGCGAGTCGTCGTAGCCGAGCTTGCGCTTGAGGCTGGTGGCGCAGAAGTAGCAGATCACGCCTGACGACAGGCCGATCACCAGGGCCCCCATCGGGCCGACGGTACCGGCGGCCGGGGTGATGGCGACCAGGCCGGCGACCACACCCGAGGCGATGCCCAAGGCGCTAGGCTTGCCGTGGCCGATCCACTCGGCGAACATCCAGCCCAGCGCGGCGGCGGCGGTAGCGATCTGGGTGACCAGCATGGCCATGCCTGCAGTGCCGTTGGCCGCTGCGGCGGAACCTGCGTTGAAGCCGAACCAGCCGATCCACAGCATCGCCGCGCCCATCAGGGTATAGCCCAGGTTGTGCGGGGCCATCGGGGTGGTCGGGTAGCCCTTGCGCTTGCCCAGCACCAGGCACGCCACCAGGCCCGCGATACCGGCGTTGATGTGCACCACGGTGCCGCCAGCGAAGTCCAGCACGCCCCAGTCCCACATCAGCGCGCCGTCGCCGCTCCAGACCATGTGCGCGATCGGTGCGTAGACCAGGGTGAACCAGATCGCCATGAAGATCAGCATCGCCGAGAACTTCATGCGTTCGGCGAAGGCACCGACGATCAGTGCCGGGGTGATGATGGCGAAGGTCATCTGGAAGGTGATGAACACCGCCTCAGGGAACGCTGCGGTCAGGCTGTCCGGCGTGACGCCGCTCAGGAACGCCTTGGAGAACCCGCCCACGAAGGAATTGAGGTTGAGCACGCCCTGTTCCATACCGGTGGTATCGAACGCCAGGCTGTAGCCGTAGACCACCCACAGGATGCTCATCAGGCCGGTGATGGCGAAACATTGCATCATCACCGAGAGCACGTTCTTGGACCGCACCATGCCACCGTAGAACAGGGCAAGACCGGGGATCGTCATGAACAGCACCAGCGCTGTCGCGGTGAGCATCCAGGCGGTATCGCCGGAGTTCAGCACAGGGGTTGCCTCCTCGGCCAGGGCGATGCCGGGCACTGCGAGGGACAATAGGGCTCCTAGCCCTGCGAGCTTGCGCAGAGTCATGTTGTTTTCTCCTGGGGCTTTGGGGTTTGGTGAGGCGGTGTCGTCAGATCGCGTCGGTATCGGTCTCGCCGGTACGGATGCGGATCGCCTGCTCCAGATTGACCACGAAGATCTTGCCGTCACCGATCTTGCCGGTGTTGGCTGCCTTGGTGATGGCTTCGATCACCCGGTCCAGGTCCTTGTCGTCGATGGCGACATCGATCTTGACCTTGGGCAGGAAATCGACCACGTACTCGGCACCGCGATACAGCTCGGTATGACCCTTCTGCCGCCCGAAGCCTTTGACCTCGGTGACGGTAATGCCCTGCACGCCGATTTCCGACAGCGACTCGCGCACGTCGTCCAGCTTGAACGGCTTGATGATGGCAGTGACTAGCTTCATGAAACTCTCTCCCGAAATGGTGGACTTGCCCCAGGAAAACAAACCCGTCTCAAGTCTAAGCGCAGCGCCTGGCTTTGTAACGCATCGTCGGCCGCAATCCCTGGCCGACGCCGCAATCCGGCTGCGGCAGACGAACGTCCGGCTCGCGAGAGCACTGCCTGGTCACGACGGACCGCATCAGTGCATGGCTCGCATCGATCTTTGCAGAAATCTTGCCAGGTCCGTGAAAACACCAGAAATCAGGGGCTTGCGGTTTTTTTCCAGGCTTGGCAACTCGCCATCATCCAGGTCACGCACAACTTCGGTGCGCGGCTGCCTACTGGGATGCGCAAAAAGTGTGCGAGCCGGGCCTGCCGGGCACTCGTGCTACAATTCTGGTCTTTCACTGATTATCGGACTACCGAACATGCTCGCGCCCAAAGCCCTTCTCGACGCCCTGAGCGACCAGGCTTCGC
>JAQZAY010000114.1 GCA_029239415.1 Pseudomonas sp.
GTGCTGGACCGCGGGCATGTGATTCGCGGTGCCGCTGGCCAGGCGATTCGCATGATCGGCGCGATGCTTGACCTCACGCGGGTACGCACGGTCGAAAACGCGCTGCGCAAGAGCGAGGAACGCTACAAGGCGATCGTCGACTCGATCGAGGCCGCGTTCGCCATCGTCGAAGTCAAGTTCGATGCCGACGACCGTCCGGTGGACTATCGCTTCGTCGAGGTGAACCCGGCCTTCGAGCGGCAGGCGGGAGTGAATCTGCGCGGCAAGTGGGTCACCGAGTACGCGCCTGACCTGGAGCCGTTCTGGTTCGAGGCCTACGGCCATGTCGCCAAGACCGGCGAGCAGGCCAATTTCGAGAACTACGCCCGCACCTTCGAGCGCTGGTTCGATGTGCGCGCGGTGCGTGTCGGTGATCCTGCGGACCGGCAGATCGGCCTGTTCTTCAGCGACGTGACCGAGCGGCGCAACGCCCAGGATCGCCTGCGCGTGAGCGAGGCCCTGGCACGGGAGAACATCGAGCGGGTACAGCTCGCGTTGGCCGCGGGCGCGATCATCGGCACCTGGAACTGGCATCTGCCGACCGATCGCTTCACGGTGGACGAGGCATTCGCACGGGTCTTCGGCCTGGACCCGGCGCTAGGCCGGGAAGGTCTCAGCCTCGAACAGGTGACGGTCAACGTGCACCCCGATGACCGCGAAGGCCTGCTCAGCGCCATCAACCAGGCAGAACAGCGCGGTGGCGCCTTTGCCCACCAGTATCGGGTGCGTCGCCATGACGGCCAGTATTATTGGCTCGAGGCCAATGGGCGGGTCGACCACGCCGAGGATGGCACGCCCTTGAACTTCCCGGGCGTGCTCATCGATGTCCAGGACCGGCGCCTCCTGCAGGCCGAACGCGACCGCGCCAACGCCGCGCTTCGGGCCATCAACGACACGTTGGAGCAACGGGTGGCCTCGCGGACGGCCGAGCTGATGCAGGCCGAAGAGAAACTGCGCCAGTCGCAGAAAATGGAAGCGGTGGGGCAGCTTACCGGTGGCCTGGCCCATGACTTCAACAACTTGCTGGCCGGCATTTCCGGGTCGCTGGAGCTGATGGCCATGAGAATCCGCCAGGGTCGCCTGGCCGATGTCGACAAGTACATGGTCGCGGCCCAGGGCGCGGCGAAGCGCGCCGCGTCGCTGACCCATCGCCTGCTGGCCTTCTCCCGCCGGCAGACCCTCGATCCACGCCCGACCGACGTCGACAGGCTGGTAGCCGGCATGACCGACCTGATCCAGCGCACGGTAGGGCCGGGCATCGTGGTCGAGACACTCGATGCGCCTGGGCTGTGGCCAATCCATGTCGATGCCAGCCAGCTCGAGAATGCTCTGCTGAACCTGTGCATCAATGCCCGCGACGCCATGCCTGACGGTGGACGCATCACGATCAGCACCGCCAACCGGGACATCGACCAGGCTGCGGCGCAAGTCCATGACATTCCTGAAGGACAGTACCTCTCGCTGAGCGTGAGCGACACCGGTACCGGCATGCCTGCCGAGGTCATCGCCAAGGCATTCGACCCGTTCTTCACCACCAAGCCCATTGGCCAGGGCACGGGACTCGGACTTTCGATGATCTATGGGTTTGCCCGCCAGTCCGGCGGCCAGGCGCGGATCCACTCCGAGGTCGGACAGGGCACGACCGTCCTTATCCTCTTGCCCAGGTTCGAGGGTGAGACAGGCGAGGCGGAGCGTGACGCCCAGGCACCGCCCAAGCCCTTGACCGACGTTGGCGCGACGATATTGATCGTCGACGACGAGCCGACCGTGCGCATGCTGCTGGCCGATGTGCTGAGGGACCTGGGCTATACGGTGATCGAGGCGAGTGACAGCCTGTCAGGGCTCGAGCTGCTGCGCTCGGAGATACGGATCGACTTGCTGGTCACCGATGTCGGCTTGCCCGGCGGGATGAACGGGCGCGAGATGGCGGATGCGGGTCGCCAGAGCAGGTCCCTGATGAAGACCCTGTTCATTACCGGTTACGCTGAAACTGCAGCAATGGGCAATACACACCTGGGCGGGGATATCCAGGTACTGACCAAGCCCTTCAGCACCGATGCACTGGTGGCGCGTGTTGCGTCGCTGTTGGGCAACTGACCCGGCGCTTGCCCGGCCAACACCAGAGCCGGCGCGTACCCAAGGGCACGCGCCGGCCTGATGCCTTACTTCTTGTCTTCGAAGCCAAGACCGGACGACAGGTCGGTGCCAGCTGCGCCGGTGGTCGGGCTGCCCGGGCCGGTAGCGCTGCTGCCGGGGCCACTCGAGGTACTGCCAGGCCCAGGCTGGCTTTCCTGCCCGGCACGTGGAGGCTCGGTGGTCGTGTCCACGGTCTGCTTCACCGTTTCCTTGGCCTGGTTGTAGACCTCTTCACCCTTGGTCTTGAGCGTGCCCGTCAACCGATCGCTGGCGTCGCCCAGCAGCTCGTCTTCCTTGCGGGTCGACGGCAGCATGGCGCCGATGGCCGCGCCCAGCGCGATGCCCAAGGCGGCCATCACCAGCGGCTGCTCTTTGAGCAGGTAGTCGAACTGGCTCTTGACGACTTCGGTGCCATGATTGATCTGGTCGCGTGCGTCATGGACCCCACGGCGCATCGACTTGGCCGATGCCCCCAGCGAGTCGCTGGTGCTGTGGGTCATGTCGCTGGCCTTGTCCTTGAGATCATAGGCCTTGGACTTTGCGCTATCGGTGGCGCTCTGCAGACGGCCACCGGCCTGGGAAAGCGCATCCTTGGCACTGTCGGTGGCGCTGTGCAGGCGGTCACCCGCGTGGGAGAACGCTTCCTTGACGCTGTCGACCGCGCCGCTGAGCTTGTCGCCCAGGCCTGGGCCATGACTGTATGGGCCAGGATTGAAGGGACGGTTCTGGTTCATCGCCAGCCATGCCAGGCCCACGGCGGTCAGCGCAGTCGGCACAGGGTTGTTTTTCAGCGTGGTGCCCAGGTTGCCGAAGAACTCGCCGCCATTGCCCTTGGTATAGGCCAGCGCCTGGTCGAACAGCTGGCCTGGGCTCATGCGGCTCTCGAGCGAGTCGACGATGTTGCTGATGCGCTCGCGCTTGGCATTGATCTCCTGCTCGAGCACATCAGGGTCTTTCTGCGATTCATGGTCGATCGAGGTACTCATGGCAGTTTCCTCTTCAGGGCTTCCTTGTCTTGCTGCATGGCGTTAAGGGTACGGTCGGGGGTCAGGTGAGAGGGCTCGAACTGCTTCTTGCCCGATTGCAGCATGATGAAGCCGACCACCAGTGTCACCACGCCAACGATCAATGCGGCCAGCCAGGGGGCGACCACCGTTGCCAGGGCGTAGACGGCCGCCAGCAGCAGGATGATGAACCCGGCGAGGATGACGATCGCGCCACTGGCCACGGCCGCGGTGCCAGCCTTCAAGGTGTTGAGGTTGTGCTGCAGCTCGGCCTTGGCCAGCGCCAGTTCCTTGGTGAACAGCTCAGGTA
The DNA here is from genome assembly GCA_029239415.1 of Pseudomonas sp. The sequence continues at coordinate 3,490 of JAQZAY010000114.1, forward strand.
CCTCGTGCATCAGCTGGCGCAACAGGCCGCCGATGGAACCGTTGTCCTGGGCCCCAGGGGTGTCCAGCGCGGGGCCAGGGTTGTTGAGCGGGTCGCGATTCATCAGACACCTCCTTTGAAGGGATCATTCTTCACCGGCCCGTCCCCGGGCGTGCCGACGCCCGTACCGAGCGGATCGACCGGCGTGAAGGGTTCATGGGTCGATACATCGCTGGAGCGGCCAGGATTGACCGGGGGCGTCTTCGGCACTGGCGACTGATAGGGCTCGCTGGCGCCGTAGGCGCTGGGTGGCGAGGAAGATGCAGCGCCAGAGCTGCTGCCGGAGCTGCTCGAGGATGGCCCATGGCTGGCACTGGCCCGCAGGAACCGCGAAAGCCCAAAACCGATCGCCACGCTACCGGCAAGGAACACCGCCGGGTTGTCGCGCGCCAGTTGCGTCCCTTTCTGCAGCAACTGCTCGGCGCTCTGGTCGCGCACCTGATGGGAAAATTCGCCCAGGTAGCGGGCCAGGTCGCCAAGGTAGCTCGACAGGCCGAGCGTGTCCTTGCCTTCCAGCGCGGAGGCGGCTGACTGCGCACCTTCCACCAGCGTATCGAGTTGTTCGGCAGCCAAGTCCCGATAGTGCTCGAACTGTTCGCTACCCTGTTCCTTGGCGTTGGTGAGCAACGAGTTCGCCTCACCGGCGATGTTCTGCAGATGGTCCTTGGCGGCATCGGTCGGTGGCGATGACACTGGATGGTCTGTCTTGTCCATTACTGTCTCCCTGTTGCTGATTGAACGCCGGCATACAACGCAGATTGCTCAGCTTCGGTTTTTGGGGTGTTCATTAGGGGGACGGGAGGAGGGAGTAAAGAGTTCAACGAAAATGATATATGGACGGTCTTTTGACGTGTCGCGGCCCTGGAAGGCCGAAGCGCCTGCGCGCACGGGGGCATCAGGCCTCTCTGAGGGGAGAATGGGTTGCTGCGTTTCGCCGTCCCGCCAGGCCGCTCCTGGATGAATCGCGCTGCTTGCGCCATTTCCAGGAGCCAGGCCTGGCCGTGGCAGGACACTGGGTCAGTGCTGGTACGCCAGCCGCCGGGGCTTCACGGCACGAGGCCGCTCGGCCACTGGCGGCTGGTAGCGGCGTACGATTCGCAACACGCCCCACAACATCGCCAGGGCCACGGAACACCAGGCGGCAATCAGGCTAAACAGGGTCATTGCAAGGCTCATGGAATACCTCCGTTGCGTTGGCTTCTTCCTGCTCTCCCTGATAGTGACCACTGGCCATTGCCGATGATTCAGATCAATTTGCCTTCGCCTGGCCCAGCGCCGGGGTACGCGGTGGCACCTGGCGGCGCGATCCGGTGGATTCGAAAGCGGCGGCCAGGCGCAGCAGGGCCGAGTCGTCATAGGCGCGGCCGGCAAAGGTCAGGCCTGCCGGCATGCCGATGTCGGCCATGATGCCCATCGGTACGGTAACGGTGGGCACACCCAGATGGCGGATCGCAAGGTTGCCGTTGGCCACCCACACGCCGTTGCTCCAGGCGATGTCGGCGGACTGCGGATTGACATCCGAGTCCGCCGGGGCGACGTCGGCGACGGTGGGGAACAGTACGGCGTCCAGGCCAAGCGCCTGCATCCAGTCCTCGAGGTCGATGCGACGGGTCTGTTCAAGTCCGCGCAGGCCGTCGGGCAGGGTCGGGATCTCGTTCCACGGGGTGATGCCGCGCTCGGCCATGCGCACGTATTCGTCCATGCCCGCCGCCAGGTCGCCTTCGCGGTTGGGCAGGGTACCGGGGTCGTGCGGGAAGATCTTCGGTCCGTCGACATCGGCCAGGCGGTTGAGCTTGGGGTCGCCGTTGGCGCGCAGGAAGTCATCGAAGGCCCAGGCCGACAGGTCCCACAGCTCATGGTGCAGGAAAGCCTCGGACACCAGCCCGCGATTGAACACAGTCGGCGCCCCGGGGCGGTCGCCCTCGCAGTTCGAGACCAGCGGGAAATCCACCTCGATCACTTCGGCGCCCGCTGCTTCAAGGGCCTGGCGCGCTTGCTCCCAGAGCGCGATCAGGGTCGGGCGGGTGTGGATGCGCTGGCCGGTCGGGCCGCCGATGCCGGGCGCCTCGCTGGTGCCGGCCGCTTCGTCCTTGTTGATGAACATGCGCGGCACGCCAAGGCGCTTGCCGGCCAGGGCGTCGGGCTTGGCGGCCAGGTCCAGGTACGACGCCGGACGCACCGACGAGGCGCTGGGGATCGGCACCCAGGGCTGCAGGCGCCACAGATCGCCACGGGTGTCCGGGTCGTCGGCGACGATCACGTCGAGCACTTCGAGCAGGTCGGCCATGGTGCGGGCATACGGCACCACCACGTCCATGGTCGGCGTCAGTGGCCAGTTGCCGCGTACCGAGATCACCCCGCGCGACGGGGTATAGGCGCACAGGCCGTTGTTCGAGGCAGGGCCGCGGCCGCTGGACCAGGTTTCTTCGGCCAGGCCAAAGGCCGAGAAGCTGGCGGCAGTCGCGGTACCGGCGCCGTTGGACGAGCCAGAGGCGAAAGGCGCGGTCAGGAAGCCGGCGTTGTACGGGCTCTCGGCACGGCCATACACGCCGCGCTGCATGCCGCCGTTCGCCATGGGCGGCATGTTGGTCTTGCCCAGGCAGATGGCGCCTGCGGCGCGCAGGCGTTCGATGGTGAAGGCGTCACGCTGGGCGACCAGCTCGGCAAAGGCAGGGCTGCCGGAGGCTGCCGTCAGGCCCTTGACCAGGTAGCTGTCCTTGGCGGTATAGGGAATGCCGTCCAGCGGCCCCAGGACCTGGCCTCGGGCACGGCGGGCATCGGCGGCCTCGGCCTCCTCCAGCGCGCGGGGGTTGCGCACGACCACGGCGTTGAGCGCGGTGGCGGTGCCGGGAGCGTCGTAGGCATCGATCCGGGCCAGGTAGGCCGTGACCAGCTCGACCGCGGTGGTCTGGCCGGACTCGAGCGCGGCGCGTAGTTGGGCGATGGAAACCTCGGTGACTTCGATCATCTTGCTTCTCGTATCTGTGTTCGTGGCGCGGCAATGCGCGGCAGGTGCTGGATTAACAACTCTGGCGGCCGATTTTGCAACCACCGCAGCCGTGCATCGGTGCAAGTGGCCCCCGGCTGCGCCGCATAGCCGGTCGTCACTTGCCGCCGCTGCCGGCCACGCTGTCGCCGCCGCGGGTGAGGTAGTAGGCGCCAAGGATGGGCAGCATGGTCACCAGCATCACCAGCATGGCCACCACGTTGGTGACCGGCACGTCGCGAGGGCGACTGAGCTGGTTGAGCAGCCAGATCGGCAGGGTCCGCTGGTGACCGGCGGTAAAGGTGGTGACGATGATCTCGTCGAACGACAGGGCGAACGCCAGCATGCCCCCGGCCAGGAGCGCTGAGCCCAGGTTGGGCAGGATGATGTAGCGGAAGGTCTGCCAGCCGTCGGCGCCCAGGTCCATGGATGCCTCGATCAGGCTGTGCGAGGTGCGGCGCAGGCGGGCGATGACGTTGTTGTAGACGATCACCACGCAGAAGGTCGCATGGCCGATGACGATGGTCAGCACGCCCGGCTCGATGCCCAGCGTCTTGAAGGCCGACAGCAATGCGAGGCCAGTGACGATGCCGGGCAGGGCGATCGGCAGGATGAGCACCAGCGACAGGCTCTCCTTGCCAAAAAAGGAGCGTCGGTACAAGGCGGCCGCCGCCAGCGTGCCGAGCAGCATGGCGGTCAGCGTGGCGATGCAGGCCACCTGCAGCGACAGCACGATGGCGTCCAGCACGTCGCTGCGCGCCAAGGCCACCGCGAACCATTTCAGGGTCAGCCCTTGGAGCGGAAAGCTGAACGCGGCATCCTCGGTGTTGAAGGCATACAGGAAGATGATCAGGATCGGGAAATGCAGGAACAGCAGCCCGCCCCACGCAGCGATGCGCAGGCCCGGCGAAGCCTGGTCAGAGTGCATCGAAGGCCCCCAGGCGCTTGACGATGGACAGGTAGACGGCGATCAGCAGGATGGGCACGACGGTGAACGCCGCGGCCATGGGCAGGTTGCCGATGGCGCCTTGCTGGGCATACACCATGCTGCCGATGAAGTAGCCAGGAGGGCCGACCAGCTGCGGCACGATGAAGTCGCCCAGGGTCAGCGAAAAGGTGAAGATCGAGCCTGCGGCGATGCCCGGCACCGACAGCGGCAGGATCACCTGGACAAAGCTCTGCCAGGGGCGCGCGCCCAGGTCGGCCGAGGCCTGCAGCAGCGACGGCGGCAGGCGCTCGAGCGCGGCCTGGATCGGCAGGATCATGAACGGCAGCCAGATGTACACGAACACCAGGAACCGCCCCAGGTGCGAGGTCGACAAGGTGCTGCCGCCCACGCCCGGCACGCTCAGCAGCCATTGCAGCGCGCTGCCCAGCCCCAGTTGCTGGACGAACCACTGGGCCACGCCACCCTTGGCCAGCAGCAGGGTCCAGGCGTAGGCCTTGACGATGTAGCTGGCCCACATCGGCAGCATCACGGCGATGTAGAAAAACGCCTTGGTCTTGCCGCGGGTATGGCGCGCCATGTAGTAGGCGATCGGGAAGGCCAGCACGGCGCTGGCGATCGTCACCGCCATGGCCATGCCCAGGGTACGCAGGATGATGTCCAGGTTCGACGGGTTGAACAGCGCGACGAGATTGGCCAGGGTCAGGTCAGGGGTGACCGTCATGCTGAAGTCGTCGAAGGTATAGAAGCCTTGCCACAGCAGGCCCAGCAACGAGCCCAGGTAGACCACGCCGAACCATAGCAGCGGCGGCACCAGCAGCAACGACAGGTAGAGGTTGGGGCGCCGGTACAGCAGGTCCCACAGGCGCTGCGACAGGCGCGTTGGCGCGGCGCTGGCCATCAGGTCTCGCCCTCGGTGTCGCGCAGCACGGTCATGGCCTCGCGCGGCCAGCATGCCGTCAGGCGCTGGCCGGTCTGCAACGGGCTGGCGGGCACCAGCCACTGGTCGTTGGCGCGGCTCACGGTCAGCAGCTGGCCGCTGTCCAGGCGCAGTTCGAAACGGGTCGAACTCCCTTGGTACTGTATGTCGTGCAACACGCCGGCAACCTGTACCTGCTGGCCAGGGCCCGCCTCGCCAAGGCGGATATGTTCCGGGCGGATCGAAAAGGGCCGGTCGCTGCCACTGAGCTGCCGCGCCAGCTCACCGCGCAGCACGTTGGAGCTGCCGACGAACTGCGCAACGAAGGTGGTCGCAGGCTTCATGTAGAGCGCGCGCGGGCTGTCGACCTGCTCGATGCGCCCGTTGTTGAACACCGCCACGCGGTCTGACATCGACAGCGCCTCGGTCTGGTCGTGGGTGACGAAGATGAAGGTGATGCCCAACTGGCGCTGCAGCTTCTTCAGCTCGCCTTGCATCTGCTCGCGCAGCTTGAGGTCCAGCGCGCCCAGCGGCTCGTCGAGCAGCAGCACCCTCGGGCGATTGACCAGCGCCCGCGCCAGGGCCACCCGCTGGCGCTGCCCACCGGACAGCTGCACCGGCTTGCGCTGCCCATACCCTTCGAGCGCGACCATGGCCAGGGCCTGCTCGGCGCGGTCATGGCGCTCGGCCTTGGCCACGCCCTTTACCTTCAGGCCGTAGGCGACATTGTCGAGCACGCTCATGTGCGGGAACAGGGCATAGTCCTGGAACACCGTGTTCACATCGCGCCGATAGGGCGGCATGCCCGCCGCCTCGGCGCCGTGGATGCGGATCGAGCCGGCGCTCGGTTGCTCGAACCCTGCGATCAGGCGCAGGCAGGTGGTCTTGCCCGAGCCCGAGGGCCCGAGCATCGAGAAGAATTCGCCGTCCTCGATGTCGATCGACACCTGGTCGACGGCCTTCACCTCGCCAAACACCCGGGACACCTCGGTGAACTGGACGGCCAGGGGCATTCAGCGCCCGCCCATGATCGCGATGTAGTCCTGGGTCCAGCGGCTATAGGGCACGAACTTGCCGCCTTCGGCCTGTGGGGTCTTCCAGAAGGCGATCCTGTCGAACTGGTCGACTCCGTTGGCCTTGCAGCCCTCGGCGCCCAGCAGCTCGTTGCCCTGGCACGCGGCCGGCACCGCGGGCAGCGAGCCGAACCAGGCCGCGACATCGCCCTGCACCTTGGGCTGCAGCGACCAGTCCATCCATTGGTAGGCGCAATTGGGGTGGCGCGCGTCGGCGTGCAGCATGGTGGTGTCGGCCCAGCCGGTTGCGCCCTCCTTGGGAATGGTCGAGGCGACGGGCTGCTTGTCGGCCTTCAGGCCGTTGACCATGTAGGCCCATGAGCTGGTGGCGACCACGCCTTCGTTCTTGACGTCGCTCATCTGCACCGTGGCGTCGTGCCAATAGCGGTGGATCAAGGCGTGCTGGGCGCGCAGCAGGTCGAGCACGGCCTTGTACTGGGTCTCGTTGAGCTCGTAGGGGTTCTGGATGCCCAGCTCGGGCTTGGTGCTCTTCAGGTACAGTGCCGCATCAGCGATGTAGATGGGGCCGTCGTAGGCCTGCACGCGGCCCTTGTTCGGCTTGCCGTCAGGCAGGTTCTGGGCATCGAAGATCACCCCCCAGCTGGTGGGTGGGGTCTTGAACGTGTCGGTGTTGTACAGCAGCACGTTAGGGCCCCACTGGTAGGGCGTGCCATAGGTCTGGCCATTGACGGTGTACCAGGGCGCGTTCTTCAGGCGGGGGTCTATGCTGTCCCATCGCGAGATCAGAGCCGTGTTGATCGGCTGTACCCGCTTGCCGGCGATCAGGCGCAACGACGCGTCGCCGGAGGCCGTCACCAGGTCGAAACCACCCTTGGTCATCAGGCTGACCATCTCGTCGGAGGTGGCGGCCGTCTTGACGTTGACCTTGCAGCCGGTCTGCTTTTCGAAGCCCGTGACCCAGTCGTAGCCCTTGTCGCTCTCGCCCCGCTCGATGTAGCCGGGCCAGGCGATGATGTCCAGTTGCCCCTCGCCAGCGCCGATCGTCTTGGGCAGCTCGGCAGCCTGCACACCGCAGCTGACCAGCATGGAGGACGTCATGACGCAGAGCAGGGCGGTGATGTGCGAGTGCATGTGAAACCCTCGTTCTTCTTGATGGTCGGGGCTGCCGGGTGGACGTT
>JAQZAY010000115.1 GCA_029239415.1 Pseudomonas sp.
TACTCGCACCTCAAGTTCCGCCAGCACCTGGACCGTACCGGCCAGAAGCCGCTGTTCAAGGCGCTGTGGTATCCCTATGGCAACTACCTGTGCCTGGCCTTCGTGGTGCTGATCCTGGGCATCATGCTGATGATCCCCGGGATCAAGGTGTCGGTGTATGCGATTCCGGTGTGGTTGGTGGTGATGTACGGCTTCTACCTGCTCAAGAGCAAGCGCGGCTCGCAATCCAATGGTGCCGTGAGTTCGGTGGCTGAGTAAGGGCTGAGGTTCCTGTTGGCTGTACCGGCCGCAGCAATTCTCAGATCTGCTCCAGCAACCATCCTCGAAACGCCCGCAGCGACGGCAGTGCCTCGTTGCGCGGCGGATACATCAGGTAGTAGCTGCGCTGGCTGGCGAATGGCAGTCCGGCACTGAACAGTTCGCCACCCGCCAACTCCTCCGCCACCAGGATCCTCGGCACCAGCCCTATCCCGATCCCGGCCCGCACTGCCTGGATCAGGTGCGACGTCAGCTCGAAGCTCGGCCCCAGGCGCATCGAACGATGGGGCAGGGCGTGATGGGAAAACCATTCGCCCCAGGCGTGCGGGTTGTTGGCCACGTTGAGCAGTACCTGCCCGCTGATCCGCGCAGGCGTCCAGGGTTCGTCCTCCCGCGCCGCCTGCGGTGGCAGGATCACCACCAGTTCTTCGGCATGCAATCGATGACACACCAGCCCCGGCAGATCCCCGCTGGCCACGCCGATGGCGGCGTCGATCTCACTGGTGGCGAAGTTGATGGCCTCGATGCGCGAGTGAATGTGCACCAGCATGCCCGGGTGCGCCGCGTAGAAATCATGCAGGCGTGGCAGCAGCCATTTCGAGCCGAAGGTCGGCAAGGTGGCCAGGCGCAGCGTGCCGACCCCGGACTGGTAGGCCAGCGCCTGCAAGGTCGCGCTGCGGATGCGCCCCAGTGCCTCGCTCAGTTCGCGCTGGTAGAGACGGCCTACGTCGGTCAGTTGCACCTGGCGCCCCTCGCGGCGGAACAGGGTCAGGCCCAGTTGCTGTTCCAGCGCCTGCACCTGGCGGCTGACCGCGCTCTGGGTCAGTGACAGCTCGGCAGCAGCGCGGGTGTAGCTTTCATGCCGGGCGGCGGCCTCGAAAGCCAGCAGCAGCGACATCGACGGTGTCAGGTGGCGATAATTCATTCATGAAAGTCATCGATAGCGGCAGGATTATCCGTTTGCCCTCATGCGCAAACTACAGGAACATTGGCTCATTCGTCATCCGCGCCTGACCGATTCATGCCGCGTTGACAGGTTTTCCGTGAATTAGCCGATAAAAGAGGCATCCCTTGATGATCGCCCAGCTGCCGACCAGCGCACCCACCGCCCGCTACCCCGAGTTTCTCGAAGCCCTGCGCGCCAGCGGCTTCCGGGGCCAGCTCAGTGCCGCCTACGGCACCCGTACCGTGCTCGCCACCGACAACTCCATCTACCAGCGCATGCCACAGGCTGCGGTGTTTCCGCTCGATGCCGAGGATGTGGCACGGATCGCCGCACTGATGGGCGAGCCACGCTTCGCCACGGTCAAGCTGACCCCGCGCGGCGGTGGCACCGGCACCAACGGCCAGTCGCTGACCGATGGCATCGTCGTCGACCTGTCGCGGCACATGAACAAGATCCTCGAGATCAATGTCCAGGAGCGCTGGGTGCGGGTCGAGGCCGGGGTGGTCAAGGACCAGCTCAATGCCGCGCTCAAGCCTCATGGCCTGTTCTTCGCCCCGGAGCTGTCCACCTCCAACCGCGCGACCGTCGGCGGCATGATCAACACCGACGCCAGCGGGCAGGGCAGCTGCACCTATGGCAAGACCCGCGACCATGTACTCGAACTGCACAGCGTGCTGCTCGGCGGAGAACGCCTGCACAGCCTGCCGATCGACGACCAGGCGCTGGAACAGGCCTGTGCCGCGCCTGGCCGGGTCGGCGAGGTATACCGCACCGCCCGCGATATCCAGGAGACCCAGGCCGAGCTGATCGAAAGCACCTTCCCCAAGCTCAATCGCTGTCTGACCGGCTACGACCTGGCGCACCTGCGCGACGAGCAGGGGCGCTTCAACCTCAACAGCGTGCTGTGCGGCGCCGAGGGATCGTTGGGCTATGTCGTGGAGGCCAAGCTCAATGTGTTGCCGATCCCCAGATACGCCGTGCTGGTCAATGTGCGCTACGGCAGTTTCATGGACGCCCTGCGCGACGCCAACGCCCTGATGGCGCACAAGCCGCTGTCGATCGAGACCGTGGACTCCAAGGTGCTGATGCTGGCCATGCAGGACATCGTCTGGCACAGCGTCGCCGAGTATTTCCCTGCCGATGATGAGCGGCCGACCCTGGGCATCAACCTGGTGGAATTCTGTGGCGATGAGCCCGAGGAAGTGAACGCACGGGTGCGAGCGTTCGTCGCGCACCTGCAGGCCGACACCGCTGTCGAGCGCCTGGGCCATACCTTGGCCGAAGGCGCGCAAGCGGTGACCCGCGTCTATGCCATGCGCAAGCGCTCGGTGGGTCTGCTCGGCAACGTCGAGGGCGAGGTGCGGCCACAGCCCTTCGTGGAAGACACCGCGGTGCCGCCCGAGCAACTGGCGGACTACATCGCCGAGTTTCGTGCGCTGCTCGACGGCCATGGCCTGGCCTATGGCATGTTCGGCCACGTCGATGCCGGCGTGCTGCACGTGCGCCCGGCGCTGGACATGAAGGACCCGGCGCAGGCTGCCCTGGTCAAGCCGATTTCCGATGCGGTCGCCGCGCTGACCAAGCGCTACGGCGGCCTGCTCTGGGGCGAGCACGGCAAGGGCCTGCGTTCGGAATACGTGCCCGAGTATTTTGGCGCCCTGTATCCAGCGTTGCAGCGTCTGAAGGGCGCCTTCGACCCGCATAACCAGCTCAACCCCGGCAAGATCTGCACCCCGCCAGGCAGTGCCGAAAGCCTGATCAAGGTCAATGAGGCCACCCTGCGTGGTGACCTCGACCGCAGCATCGACGAGCGCGTCTGGCAGAGTTTCGCCAGCGCCGTGCACTGCAACGGCAATGGCGCCTGCTACAACTACGACCCCAACGACGCCATGTGCCCATCATGGAAGGCGACCCGCGAGCGCCAGCATTCGCCGAAGGGGCGCGCGTCCTTGATCCGCGAGTGGCTGCGGCTGCAGGGCGCGGCCAATATCGATGTGCTGGCCGCGGCACGCAAGCGCACATCGTGGATCAAGGGCCTGCCTGCGCGGTTGCGCAACAACCGCGCTCGCCAGCAAGGGCAGGAGGATTTTTCCCACGAGGTCTACGAGGCCATGGCCGGCTGCCTGGCCTGCAAGTCCTGCGCGGGACAGTGCCCGATCAAGGTCAATGTGCCGGACTTCCGCTCGCGTTTCCTGGAGCTCTATCACGGTCGCTACCAGCGCCCGCTGCGCGACTACCTGATCGGGTCGCTGGAATTCACCATCCCCTACATGGCCTACGCCCCTGGCCTGTACAACGCGGTGATGGGGTCGAAGTGGGTCGGCAAGCTGCTGGCCGACCAGGTCGGCATGGTCGACAGCCCGTTGATCAGTCGTTTCAACCTGCAGTCGACCTTGACCCGTTGCCGCGTCGGCGTTGCCAGCGTGCCCGCCCTGCGCGAGCTGAGCCCTGCCCAGCGCAAGTGCAGCATCGTGCTGGTGCAGGATGCCTTCACTCGATACTTCGAGACACCGCTGCTGGCCGCGTTCATCGAGCTGGCGCATCGCCTGGGTCACCGCGTGTTCCTGGCACCCTACAGCGCCAACGGCAAGCCGCTGCACGTGCAGGGCTTCCTGGGCGCCTTCGCCAAGGCGGCGGTGCGCAACGGCAGCCAGCTCAAGGCCCTGGCCGAGTGCGGCGTGCCGCTGGTGGGCCTGGACCCTGCGATGACGCTGGTCTACCGCCAGGAATACCAGAAGGTCGACGGGCTACAGGATTGCCCGAAAGTGCTGCTGCCGCAGGAGTGGCTGGTGGACGTACTGCCCGAGCAGGCGCCAGCCGCTGCGGGCAGCTTCCGCCTGCTGGCACACTGCACCGAGAAGACCAACGTGCCGGCCAGTACCCGCCAGTGGGAGCAGGTGTTCGGTCGCCTGGGCCTGACCCTGGTCACCGAAGCCACCGGCTGCTGCGGCATGTCGGGGACCTATGGCCACGAAGCGCGCAACCAGGGCACTTCCCGGACCATCTTCGAACAGTCATGGGCAACCAAGCTGGACAAGCAGGGCGAAGCGCTGGCCACGGGCTATTCGTGCCGCAGTCAGGTCAAGCGCCTGGCGGATCGCCAATTGCGTCATCCATTGGAAGTGGTGTTGCAGTATGCCCAGCGCTGAGGAGCGCGGAGGAAGGGTGTGGCGGCGGTGATTCTGGACGGTGTGAAAGCGTGCTGACGGGGGTGTTCCAAAGGTCAGCCGTTTTCACACAATCGCTGGGGTGCGCGGTTATTCCTGTTCGGCGCTGGGTTTTTCGTCGCCATTGTGCTCGACGGATGGAGCATTTTCGGCATGGTGAGCGGCAACGGACTGCTCTTCAGGTTTCAGGCTTGGGAAGGGAAGATTCGGGATCTCATGCATCTCGTCGTTCCTCGCAAGTGAGAGAAATAGTAAGGCTGCGCCAGGCGCGTGAAGGCTTCGAAAAGCTGGCGCAGGATACAGCAGTCAGGATGACAGAATGGATTTTTTGCTGGACGCTGGTCGATTTCCGGGCGGATATCGGACGTTTACAGCCGACCTCGTTGTCTATGGCACCCTGCAATGCTCAATGACTACTTGCGCCCTTCGGCGCTCATGGCGACCTCGTCCGTGCGCGCAGCCATGATGAAGTCATTGCGGTGCAGGCCCTTGATCGAATGGCTCCACCAGGTCACGGTCACCTTGCCCCATTCGGTCAACAGCCCCGGATGGTGGCCCTCGGCCTCGGCGATCTCTCCAACGGCATTGGTGAATGCCAGCGCATGCTTGAAATTCTTGAACAGAAACACGCGCTCGAGCTCCATGTGGCCGTCGCGGACCTCGATGTTCCAGTCCGGGATCTCGCGGATCAGCACTGCCAGTTCATCGTCGGTCACTTTCGGCGCGTCGGCGCGGCAGGCTTCGCAGTGGGCTTGATTCAAGGCATTCATGATGTTTTCCAATTCGGTTCGTTATCGGGCGGCGCGGCTCAGGCAGCTGCCTTGGGTGGAAATTTCGGCGCGTGCAGGCCCATTTGCATGGCCTGGTGGACCATGCCCATGATGTCCTCGTGAGCCAGGTCGAACAGGCGCTTGAGGTTGGGCAGCACGAAGTACACAGGTTGCAGGATGTCGATCCGGTAGGGCGTGCGCATGGCCTCGAGCGGGTCGAAGACCTGGTGCTCGGGCTCGCTGGACAGGCTGTAGACCGTCTCCTTGGGCGAGGAGAGGATGCCGCCGCCATAGATCCTCTGGCCCTGGGGTGTTTCCATCAGCCCGAACTCGATGGTCATCCAGTACAGGCGCGCCAGGTAGACACGCTCTTCCTTGCTCGCCTTCAGGCCAAGCTTGCCGTAGGTGTGGGTGAATTCGGCGAACCAGGGGTTGGTCAGCAGGGGGCAGTGCCCGAAGATCTCGTGGAAGATGTCTGGCTCTTGCAGGTAGTCGAGCTCTTGCGCTGTACGAATGAACGTGGCCACCGGAAAGCGCTTGCTGGCCAGCAGCTCGAAGAAGGTCTGGAAAGGAATCAGCGCCGGCACGCGGGCAACTTGCCAGCCGGTGGTCTGGCCCAGCATCTTGTTGATCTCGCCTAGCTGCGGGATGCGGTCATGGGGCAGGCCCAGCTGATCGATGCCATCCATGTATTCCTGGCAGGCCCGGCCTTCGAGCACTTTCAGCTGGCGGGTGATCAGGGTGTTCCAGACTGCATGATCCTGCGGCGGGTAATCGATAAAACCCTGCGCATCGGGCTCGAGCGCCACGTATTGCGTGTGTTTCATGCTGCTCTCCTGGGTGAAGGCTTTGTTGTTATAGGTTCACGCCGATACCCCAGTCTTGATCACTGATTGACGAGTGTGTACTGCCTCCGGATGCACGCTGCTCAGTGAATCGCCCACTTTTCGTAACGATAACTTTACGAAGGCGGCTTGCGTCGAGAAATCCGACCCGGCGAGAGGTGATTTTGGCAGATAATCTTTACGACTTTTCCATCCGCAGATGAAATAATCAGCTTCCAATCCTCTTTCCGAGCCCTTGCATGCGTATCAAAGTGCACTGTCAGAACCGCATCGGCATCCTGCGTGACATCCTCAACCTGCTGGTGGAATACGGCATCAACGTGGCGCGCGGCGAGGTCGGCGGCGAGCACGGCAATGCCATCTACCTGCACTGCCCGAACCTGATCAACCTGCAGTTCCAGGCCTTGCGGCCGAAGTTCGAGTCGATCGGTGGCGTGTTCGGCGTCAAGCGTGTCGGACTGATGCCCAGCGAGCGTCGGCACATGGAGCTCAATGCGTTGCTCGGGGCGCTGGAGTTTCCCGTGCTGTCGATCGACATGGGTGGCAGCATCGTCGCGGCCAACCGGGCAGCGGCGCAGCTGCTGGGGGTGAGGGTCGACGAGGTGCCAGGCCTGCCGCTGTCGCGCTATGCCGAGGACTTCGACCTGCCGGAGCTGGTGCGTGCCAACCAGTCGCGGATCAATGGCCTGCGGGTCAAGGTCCGGGGCGATGTGTTCCTGGCCGACATCGCGCCGCTGCAATCCGAGCATGACGACAGCGAGGCGCTGGCCGGCGCGGTGCTGACCCTGCACCGTGCCGACCGGATCGGCGAGCGCATCTACCACGTCCGCAAGCAGGAACTGCGCGGGTTCGACAGTATCTTCCAGAGCTCGCGGGTGATGGCGGCGGTGGTGCGCGAGGCGCGGCGCATGGCCCCGCTGGATGCGCCCCTGCTGATCGAGGGCGAGACCGGCACCGGCAAGGAGCTGCTGGCCCGCGCCTGCCACCTGGCCAGTCCACGTGGCCAGGCACCCCTGATGGCGCTCAACTGTGCCGGGCTGCCTGAGTCCATGGCCGAGACCGAGTTGTTCGGGTATGGCCCCGGGGCGTTCGAGGGGGCAAGGGCCGAGGGCAAGCTGGGACTGCTGGAGCTCACGGCGGGCGGGACGCTGTTCCTCGACGGCGTGGACGAGATGAGCCCGCGCTTGCAGGTGAAGCTGCTGCGTTTCTTGCAAGATGGATGTTTTCGCCGTGTAGGCAGCGACGAGGAGGTCTACCTCGATGTGCGCGTCATCTGCGCCACCCAGGTCGACCTGTCCGAGTTGTGCGCCCGGGGTGAGTTTCGCCAGGACCTGTATCACCGGCTCAATGTGCTGTCGCTGCACATCCCGCCGCTGCGCGAGTGCCTCGATGGGTTGGGGCCGCTGGTCGAGCATTTCCTCGACCAGGCCAGCCGCCAGATCGGCTGCCCGCTGCCGCGCCTGGCGCCAGCGGCCCTGGAGCGGCTTGGCCAGTATCACTGGCCGGGCAACGTGCGCCAGCTGGAGAACGTGCTGTTCCAGGCGGTATCGCTGTGCGAGGGGGGAGTCGTCAAGGGCGAGCATATTCGCCTGCCCGATTATGGGGCTCGCCAGCCCCTGGGCGATTTCTCGCTCGAAGGAGACCTGGCGCAAATAATCGGACGTTTCGAAAAGGCAGTGCTGGAAAGATTGATCAATGAATTTCCCAGCAGTCGGGCATTGGGCAAGAGACTGGGTGTCTCGCATACGACGATCGCCAACAAGTTGCGCGATCATGCGCTGAACAAGTCTGCCGAATAGTGCGTGATTTCGTCGCGCGCCTCGTGCTTGTCGACGAGGCGCCGTGGAAAGTGCGACTTGCAGCTCAGCCGTTGGAGCAGCCGTTACCCATCACCCGGTACTCGAGAATGTGCCTGTGCCCCTTGGAGTCCTCGTAGGTCATGCGCGCTGGCACCACTGCGCACACGTTTGGCACTTCGCTCATGGAGATGACATGGGCGATGTCCAGCTGTTGCGAGTAATTGTATTGTTCGACCGGGATCTGCTCGGCCGCCTGTGCAACTTCATCGGCCATGGCCGCGCTGCAAAGACCGCCAAGTACCAATACCAGTAACGCTTTCATTTTCAATTTACCTGTTTGGGGTCGAGAGGGTTCGCGCGGCGCTAATGGCGCCACGGGATACTTCGGTAGTTGAACTTCAAGGATTGTATTCGCGATCAACGCGCCTTCGTGGGGGCTGTTTCCTGAAGTTGATCGTATTGCCGTTGTTGGCGAGAAGAAGTCTATGCCTCATGTACTGACTGAAACAGATGGCCTTTTGATAAAGTTTTTCGAGCTTCTGACAAAATTCGTAACAATCAGCGTGCAGGTAATTTTCCCGTGACCTGCATCGCATCTGCTGATGGCCGTCGTAGAGCGCTTGCGGCAAGCGCGTGGGATCGGCTCGTGGCGGCGCTACTACCATCGTCGAATGGCTTTCCTCTCTCTCGTGCAGTTACAAACGGTTCCATACAACAACAACTATTACACCGAGGTAACACAGATGAGTGCGGCTCCACTGTATCCCGTTCGTCCCGAGGTCGCGGCAAGTACCCTGACCGACGAGGCCACCTACAAGGCCATGTACCAGCAATCGGTGATCAATCCCGACGGCTTCTGGCGTGAGCAGGCCCAGCGCCTGGACTGGATCAAGCCGTTCACCAAGGTCAAGCAGACCTCTTTCGATGACCATCATGTCGACATCAAGTGGTTTGCCGACGGCACTCTGAACGTTTCCTACAACTGCCTGGACCGTCACCTCGAGACGCGTGGCGACCAGCTGGCAATCATCTGGGAGGGCGACGATCCTTCCGAGCACCGCGAGATCACCTACCGCGAGCTGCACGAGCAAGTGTGCAAGTTCGCCAACGCCTTGCGCGGCCAGGACGTGCACCGGGGCGATGTGGTGACCATCTACATGCCGATGATCCCCGAGGCCGTGGTGGCGATGCTGGCGTGCGCGCGCATCGGTGCGATCCACTCGGTGGTGTTTGGCGGCTTCTCGCCCGAAGCCTTGGCCGGGCGCATCATCGACTGCAAGTCCAAGGTGGTGATCACCGCCGACGAAGGCCTGCGTGGCGGCCGCCGCACGGCGCTCAAGGCCAACGTCGACCTGGCCCTGACCAATCCCGAGACCAGCAGCGTGCAGAAGATCATCGTGTGCAAGCGCACCGGTGGCGACATCGCCTGGCACCAGCACCGCGACATCTGGTACGAGGACCTGATGAAGGTTGCCTCCAGCCACTGCGCGCCGAAGGAAATGGGCGCCGAGGAAGCCCTGTTCATCCTCTACACCTCCGGTTCCACCGGCAAGCCCAAGGGCGTGCTGCACACCAGCGGTGGCTACCTGGTATATGCCGCGCTGACCCATGAGCGCGTGTTCGACTACCGCCCGGGCGATGTCTACTGGTGCACCGCCGACGTGGGCTGGGTCACTGGCCACAGCTACATCGTCTACGGGCCCCTGGCCAACGGCGCCACTACCTTGCTGTTCGAAGGCGTGCCCAACTACCCGGACATCACCCGCGTGTCGAAGATCATCGACAAGCACAAGGTGAACATCCTCTACACCGCGCCAACCGCTATCCGCGCCATGATGGCCGAGGGCCAGGCCGCCGTGGCCGGAGCCGACGGCTCCAGTTTGCGCCTGCTGGGCTCGGTGGGCGAGCCGATCAACCCGGAAGCCTGGAACTGGTACCACCAGGCCGTGGGCAAGGAACGCTGCCCGATCGTCGACACCTGGTGGCAGACCGAGACCGGCGGCATCCTGATCAGCCCGCTGCCGGGCGCCACCGCGCTCAAGCCGGGCTCGGCGACTCGTCCGTTCTTCGGCGTGGTGCCTGCGCTGGTGGACAACCTGGGCAACCTGATCGAAGGGGCCGCCGAGGGCAACCTGGTGATCCTCGACTCGTGGCCAGGCCAGTCGCGCTCGCTGTATGGCGACCACGACCGCTTTGTCGACACCTACTTCAAGACCTTCCGCGGCATGTACTTCACCGGTGATGGCGCTCGTCGCGACGAAGATGGCTATTTCTGGATCACCGGGCGTGTCGACGATGTGCTCAACGTGTCCGGCCACCGCATGGGCACCGCCGAGATCGAAAGCGCCATGGTCGCCCATCCCAAGGTGGCCGAGGCGGCGGTGGTCGGCGTGCCGCATGACCTCAAGGGGCAGGGCATCTACGTCTATGTCACCCTGAACGCGGGCCTGGAGCCGAACGAGGCGCTGCGCATCGAGTTGAAGAACTGGGTACGCAAGGAGATTGGTCCGATCGCCACGCCCGATGTCATCCAGTGGGCGCCGGGCCTGCCCAAGACCCGCTCCGGCAAGATCATGCGGCGCATCCTGCGCAAGATCGCCACGGCCGAGTACGACGCGCTCGGTGATATCTCGACGCTGGCCGATCCCGGGGTGGTGCAGCACCTGATCGATACCCACAAGGATATGAGCCGGGTTTCTGCCTAGTCATCGCGGCGCCCGTTCGCTGGCTTGCC
>JAQZAY010000524.1 GCA_029239415.1 Pseudomonas sp.
GTGGCGATGATGGCGATCATCTGCCTGCCCCGGCAATTCCACGTCACCGTGGTCGAGAACATCGACCCTCAGGACCTGCGCCTGGCCAAGTGGGTGTTTCCCGCCTACCTGGCCCTGGCCGCGCTGTTCGTGGTGCCGATCGCACTCGCCGGACAAATGCTGCTGCCCAGCTCGGTGCTGCCGGATTCGTTCGTCATCAGCCTGCCACTGGCCCAGGCTCATCCTGCCCTGGCGGTACTGGCATTCATTGGCGGCGCCTCGGCCGCCACCGGCATGGTCATCGTCGCGAGCGTCGCCCTGTCGACCATGGTCTCCAACGACATGCTGCTGCCCTGGCTGTTGCGCCGCAACAACGCCGAGCGGCCCTTCGAGGTGTTCCGCCAGTGGATGCTCTCGGTTCGCCGGGTGAGCATCGTCGTGATCCTGCTGCTGGCTTACGTCAGTTACCGGCTGCTGGGGTCGACGGCGAGCCTGGCGACCATCGGCCAGATTGCTTTCGCCGCCGTGACTCAACTGGCGCCGGCCATGCTCGGCGCGCTGTACTGGAAGCAGGCGAACCGACGCGGCGTATTCGCCGGCCTCGCCACGGGAATTTTCCTCTGGTTCTATACGCTGGTGCTGCCGATCGCCGCCCACAGCCTGGGTTGGTCACTGAGCAGTTTCCCCGGCCTGGCCTGGCTGCATGGCAACCCGCTGGACCTGCCGATCACCCCGCTGACGCAAGGGGTCGTATTGTCCCTGGCCGGCAATTTCATCCTGTTCGCCTGGGTCTCGGTATTGTCCCGCACCCGGGTGTCGGAGCACTGGCAGGCCGGGCGCTTCATCGGCCAGGAAATCAGCGCCCGGCCCAACTCCCGTTCGATGCTCGCGGTACAGATCGACGATCTGCTGCAACTGGCGGCCCGGTTCGTCGGTGAAGAACGCGCGCGGCAGAGCTTCATCCGCTTCGCCTATCGCCAGGGCAAGGGTTTCAACCCGAGCCAGAACGCCGACAGCGAATGGATCGCCCACACCGAGCGCCTGCTGGCCGGTGTGCTGGGCGCCTCTTCGACGCGGGCGGTGGTGAAGGCGGCAATTGAAGGGCGCGAGATGCAACTGGAGGACGTCGTGCGGATCGCCGACGAAGCGTCCGAGGTACTGCAGTTCAACCGCGCGCTGCTGCAAGGCGCCATCGAAAACATCACCCAGGGCATCAGCGTGGTCGACCAGTCGCTCAGGCTGGTGGCGTGGAACCGCCGTTATCTTGAGCTGTTCAATTACCCCGACGGCCTGATCAGCGTCGGCCGGCCGATCGCCGACATCATCCGCTACAACGCCGAACGCGGCCTCTGTGGCCCTGGCGAGGCCGAGGTCCACGTTGCCCGGCGCCTGCACTGGATGCGCCAGGGCCGCGCGCACACCTCGGAACGGCTGTTCCCCAACGGTCGGGTGATCGAACTGATCGGCAATCCGATGCCCGGCGGCGGCTTTGTCATGAGTTTCACTGACATCACTGCCTTCCGCGAAGCCGCCCAAGCCTTGACCGAAGCCAACGAGGGGCTGGAGCAACGGGTGGCCGAGCGCACCCGGGAACTGTCACAACTGAACCTGGCGCTGACCGAAGCCAAGAGCACCGCCGAAGCCGCCTATCAGTCCAAGACCCGCTTCCTTGCCGCCGTCAGCCATGACTTGATGCAGCCCCTGAATGCCGCGCGGCTGTTTTCCGCCGCGCTGTCCCACCAGCATGACAGCTTGCCCGGCGAAGCCCGGCAACTGGTGCAGCACCTGGACAGCTCGCTGCGCTCGGCGGAAGACCTAATCACCGACCTGCTGGACATCTCGCGCCTGGAGAACGGCAAGATCAACCCCGACCGCAAGCCCTTCGTGCTCAACGACCTGTTCGATACCCTCGGTGCCGAATTCACCGTGCTGGCCCAGGAGCAAGGGCTCAAGTTTCGCGTGCGTGGCTCGCGACTGCGGGTCGACAGCGACATCAAGCTGCTCCGGCGGATCTTGCAAAACTTCCTCACCAATGCCTTCCGCTACGCCAAGGGCCCGGTGCTGCTGGGCGTGCGCCGCCGCCAAGGCGAGCTGTGCCTGGAGGTCTGGGATCGCGGCCCCGGCATTGCCGAAGACAAACAGCAGGTCATTTTCGAAGAGTTCAAGCGCCTCGACAGCCATCAGACCCGCGCCGAAAAAGGCCTCGGCCTGGGCCTGGCAATCGCCGACGGCCTGTGCCGCGTGCTTGATCACCGGTTGCGCGTGCGTTCCTGGCTGGGGCGCGGCAGCGTGTTCAGTGTCAGCGTGCCGCTGGCCAGCACCCAGGCCGGCGGCAGCGTGTTCAGTGTCAGCGTGCCGCTGGCCAGCACCCAGGCCGTTGCCCCCAGTGTCGCGCCCGAACCCAACGGCCAATTGCCGAGCGGCGCCCAGGTGCTGTGTGTGGACAATGAAGACAGCATCCTGATCGGCATGAGCAGTTTGCTGACGCGCTGGGGTTGCCAGGTCTGGACGGCGCGCAACCGCGAGGAATGTGAGCGTTGGCTCGCCCAGGGCGGGCGTCCGCAACTGGCCCTGGTGGATTTTCATCTGGACGACGGCGAGACGGGCACCGAGCTGATGGCCTGGCTGCGCACGCGCCTGGGCGAACCGGTGCCGGGG
>JAQZAY010000116.1 GCA_029239415.1 Pseudomonas sp.
AGACGAGGCTGGTCTTTGGAGGACAAATCGCCGGGAGTTATAAGAAAGGGATCTTTCGCAACCTGATGAAAGGATAACTGCGCAACAAACCCACAGGGTTTCATGCATTTGCGGGTTGTTCGCATTCTCGAAGCGCATCTGCTGTTACAAAAAAGGGCAGCGGTGGGCTGCCCTTCGCTCTGCAGATGATCAGAAGTCGTCTTCGACTTCGCCGTCCTTGACCCGGAACTCGCGGTTCTGCAGGTAGGCGTTGCGGATGAACACATACTTGTCGCCGCTGATCAGCTTCTCGGCCGAGAGCAGGCTGGCGCGGGTATCGACCACGTCGGCGGCCAGCACCGTGTTGCGGGTCGGGACATGGTCTATGTAGCGGTACGGACGAGTGTAGGTGTCCGGGTACTTGGCAAAGGCGTCGCGCACGGTGCTCGGGCCAAGCAAGGGGATGACCACGTAGGGGCCACTGTTCAGGCCCCAGTAGCCGAGGGTCTGGCCGAAGTCTTCGTCGTTGCGCTGCAGGCCCATGCGGGTGCCGACGTCAAGGAAGCCGCCCAGGCCGAAGGTGGTGTTGACGATCAGCCGCGCGGTGTCGACGCCCGCTGCATGGGGCTTGAGCTGCAGCACGTTGTTGGCCAGGTTGGTGACATCGCCCAGGTTCTGGAAGACGTTGTGGATGCCGTCCTCGAGAAACTGCGGGGTAACGAACTGATAACCCTGGGCCAACGGCTTGAGGGCGTAGGTGTCGAGGACATCGTTGAACCTGAAGATCGGCCGGTTGACCGCCTCCCAGGGATCTTCCTCGGTGGCCGCCTGGGTGGCGGCCATGGGCGCTAGCAGTAGACCCGCGCAGACGCAGGCCTGGGTGACTCGCTCGATCACACCGGCGCTGATCCTACCCATAGATGTCTCTCCATCGAATGTCACGGTGGCAGGCGCTCATGCGCGCTGCAAAGGGGCCAGTATAAAGGCTCGTGTGCCGATAAACAGCGCTACAGGGCATTGACAGGCATTTGGCGAAGAAGTGTCAATCGTCACCTGACGGTAACAGACAGGCATTAGCCTCGGTGTATTTCACGCCAGGAATGCCGCCATGCCAGAGATGCCTGTTCTCACCGCCGTGCTGTTCGGCTTGCGGGGCTGCCTGGTGCAGGCGGGCGAGGATATGCCCTCGCCTACCCCGGGCGCGCTGGATGCGCTGGATCGATTGCGCCGCCAGCACGTGCCGTGTGGCTGGCTCGATGAGCACGACGCTTCCCCGGACCTGCGCCTGGCACTGCCCGGCTGGTTGACAGGACATGCCAGTAGCGCCTCCCCCTGGCCCGCCCCCGATGCCTGCTGGCAAGCACTGATGTCCCTGGGCGTCGAGCGCCTGGCAGGATGCGTGCTGGTCAGTGGTGAACCGCGCCTGTTGCAGGCAGGCCTGAATGCCGGGCTCTGGACCGTAGGCCTCGCTGCATGCACGCCACGATGCGGCCTGCCCTACAGTCAGTGGCGCAGCATGACCCGCCAGGAACAGGACTGCGTGCGCGGGAGAGCGACGGTGGCCCTGTTCGAGCTGGGCGTGCACTCGGTGATCGATCACTTCGAAGCGCTCGACACCTGCCTTGATGACATCGCCCAACGCCGCCGCAAGGGCGAAAAACCCTGATACATCCAAGCGGGTCCCGACCATGCAAAGGGCGGCAGGCTGGATTACTCTTGCTGTCAGGCAAGAACCTTTGCGCGCGCGCCGAGGTCCATGCTTGTGACTATTCATAGAGGGAGAACACCCATGCCTGCCCGCGAACTGCAAGAGCAACTCGATAGCTTGCGCGAGCAACTGGAGCGAAACCCGCCGCTGACGCTGGAAGAGCGTGACGACCTGCACAAGATGATGGCGCAGATCGAGGCACAGCTGAAGCTCGAGGAGGCGACCCACGACAACAACCTGTCAGACGGTGTCAACCTGGCGGTCGAGCGGTTCGAGGCCGCGCACCCCGACCTCACCGCCACCCTGCGCAACATCGCCAATCACCTGCACAGCATGGGCATCTGACCCACGCTTGCGCGCAAGGCAAAAGCCCCGTCACTGGACGGGGCTTTTGGTCATTGGCGTACCAGCCGCTGGTTGCCAGGGCTGATCGGCCCGGTACTGCGGTAGGGGTTGATGTCCAGCCCGCCCCGGCGCACATAGCGCGCGTACACGGTCAGGTGCTCGGGTTCGAGCAGGCGCTTGAGGTCCAGGTAGATACGCTCGACGCATTGTTCATGGAAGTCGGCGTGCTGGCGGAAGCTCACCAGGTAGCTCAGCAGGCTGGCCGGATCCAGCAACGCTCCGCGGTATTCGATCACCACGCTGCCCCAGTCCGGCTGGCCGGTGACCGGGCAGTTGGACTTGAGCAGGTGGCTGTGCAGGGTCTGCTCGACGACCTGCGTCGCATCGCAGCGCAGCAGTTCAGGCCGCGGCTGCTCGTAGTTGCTGACGCTGATGTCCAGATCATCGATGCACTGGCCCGGCAGGCCTGCGACACCCTGCGCCTGGAACTCGGCCAGTGTGCTGAGGCGCACGCTCACCGGCTTGCCGGCGGCCGCCGAAAGATCGTGTTCAAGGCACGCCTGCAGGGCCGCCCTGGACTCGAACGGCGTCTGGTTCAGCGAATTGAGGTAGAGCTTGAACGACTTGGACTCGATGATGTTCGGCGAGTCGGCCGGTATGGCGAACTCACCGATCGCCACCACCGGCTTGCCCGACGGCAGCAGCCAGGACAGCTCGAAGCAGTTCCAGTAGTCCACGCCCTGCCAGGGCAGGGTCTGGGCCGTGACGCCCAGCTCGGCCCACTTGGCCGTGCGCGGGATGGGGAACAGCAACGAGGGCGTGTAGGTGGAGATGTATTCGCTGGATTTACCCAGCGGGGAATGTTCGGCAGCAGGATGCATGGGTCGGACCTGAAGAAGCGGATGCGCCTAGTCTAGCAATTTTGCACCGCGCCTTGGACCCCGACGTTACTCGATGGTCAACGGGCCGACCATGCCGGCCTGGTAATGCCCTGGCACGTTGCAGGCGAACTCGATGGGCGCCGACTCGCTGAAGGTCCAGGTCAGCTCGCCACGCTGGCCGGGCTGCAGCAGCACGGTATTGTCGGCATGGTGCCCATGATCGCCGCCGGTGAACAGCTTGCCCTGCATGGCGACCATCTCCTTCTGGTGCTCGACGTGCATGGCCTTGCTGCCCAGGTTGAACTCATGGGGCAGGTTGCCTTCGTTGACCAGCACGAAGCGCACGGTCTCGCCGGCCTTGACCTTCAGGCTGCCGGGCTCGAAGGCGATGTCCTTGAGCGTCACCTCGACGGTGCGCGTCGCCTGGGAAGCCTGGGCCGACGCGCCGAAGCCATAGCCATGGCCATGCGAAGGGCTGGCGACACTGGACAAGCTGGCCAGCATCAAGGCGCTGGCGACCAACAGGTGTTTCATGAAGGGTTCGCTCCGTTCGGGACAAGAGAATCCAGGGGCCCGCAGAGGCCCCGTGCATCATTCATAACGCAACGCATACGCCGGCTCTACCTGCGACGCCCGCCACGCGGGATACAGCGTCGCCAGGAAACTCATCACCAGCCCTGCCGTGCAGATCAGCCCGACGTCGCCCCATTGCAGCTCCGAGGGCAGGCTGCTGATGAAGTACACGTCCGAGGTGAAGATATGCTGCCCGCTGACCCGCTCCAGCCAGCCGACGATCTGGCTGACATTGATCGCCGCGAGCACCCCCAGCACGCCGCCGATCAAGGTGCCGACGATGCCGATCAGGCTGCCCTGGACCATGAACGTGCCCATGATCTGCGCAGGCGTCGCGCCGATGGTGCGCAGGATGGCGATGTCCGAACCCTTGTCGTTCACCACCATGATCAACGTGGCAATGATGTTGAACGCGGCCACGGCGATGATCATCATCAGCAGCAGGCCGATCATGGTCTTTTCCATCTTCATGGCGCTGAACAGGCTGCCCTGGGTGTGCGACCAGTCATCGGCCAGGTAGCCCTCGCCCAGCCCTGCGGCAATGGCCTTGGACACCTGCGGCGCAGCGTAGAGGTCATGCAGCTTCAGGCGCACGCCCTGTACCTGGCCGGGCGCCCAGCGCTGCATCTCGCCGGCATCGGCGACATGGATATAAGCCTGCGAGCCGTCCAGTTCGGCGCCCACCTTGAAAATGCCGACCACGGTCAGGCGCTGCATGCGCGGGGTGATGCCGCCAGGGGCCTTGCTGATCTCGGGGACGATCAGGGTGAGCTTGTCGCCGGTGTTCAGGCGAAAGCGCCGGGCAGTCAGCTCGCCCAGCACCACGCCGTACTCGCCGGGCTGCAGGTCCTGCAACGCGCCCTGGACAATATGCTGGCCGACGATCGAGACCTTGCCCTCCTCGGCCGGGTCGATGCCGCTGACCTGGATCGGCTGCATCGCCCCCTTGTACGAGAGCATGCCTTCCATCTCGGTCAGCGGCGCCGCCGCCATCACCGCCGGGTTTTTCAGCGCGGCATCGGCGACGCCACGCCAGTCCTGCAGCGGCTGCTCGCCCAGGATGCTGGCATGAGGCACCAGGCCCAGGATGCGCGAGCTCATTTCACGCTGGAAGCCGTTCATCACCGACAGCACCACGATCATCGCCAGCACGCCGAGGGACAGGCCGATCATCGAGGTCATGGAGATGAACGAGATGAAATGGTTGCGGCGCTTGGCGCGGGTGTAGCGGGCACCGATGAACAAGGGCAAGGGTCTGAACATGTACGAAAACACCCAGTGAAGAATGGTGACAGGGCGCTGGCAGCGCCCCGTGGCGGTGACTCAGATCGGCACCAGCTGGCCGTCTTCCAGGCGCAGCACGCGGTCCATCTGCCGCGCCAGGGCCAGGTCGTGGGTGACCACCAGGAAAGCGGTCTGCGAAGAGCCCGACAGCTCGCGCATCAGCTCCTGGATGCCCTGGGCGGTATGGTGGTCGAGGTTGCCGGTCGGCTCGTCGAGCATCACCAGCCCTGGGCGGTTGACCAGGGCGCGGGCAATGGCCACGCGCTGGCGCTCGCCGCCCGAAAGCTCGGCCGGCTTGTGCCCGAGCCGGTGGCCCAGCCCTACACGCTTGAGCAGCGCCGTGGCGCGCTCGCGGGCCTCGGGGATCGCCGTGCGGCCGATCAGCAGCGGCATGCACACGTTCTCGAGCGCCGTGAACTCCGGCAGCAGGTGGTGGAACTGGTACACGAAGCCCAGGGCCCGGTTGCGCAGCAGGCCGCGGGCCCGTTCGTTGAGTGCCGACAGCTCTTCCCCGGCCAGCCAGACACTGCCCTGGGTCGGGGTATCCAGGCCACCGAGCAGGTTGAGCAAGGTACTCTTGCCGGAGCCGGAACTGCCGACAATGGCGACCCGCTCGCCGGGATGCAGCTCGAGCTGCAGGCCGGCCAGCACCTGCACCGACTCCGGACCCTCGTCGTAGGACTTGCCCAGGTTGCGGCAACTCAACACGGCTTTATCACTCATGCGCGACTCACTCATAACGTAGCGCCTCTGCAGGCTGGGTGCGCGCCGCGCGCCAGGCCGGATACAGGGTGGCGAGGAAACTCAGGACCAGTGCCGCACCGCAGACCATCCACACGTCTTCGGCCATGATCTGCGACGGCAGGTAATCGATGAAGTACACATCGGCATTGAGGAACTTGTGCCCGATCAGCTTCTCGATGCCGGCGATCACCGCGCTGACGTTCAGCGCCGCGATGATCCCGACCACGGCGCCGATGAACGTGCCGACCACGCCGATCACCGTGCCCTGGACCATAAAGATGGCCATGATCTGCCCGGGCGTGGAGCCCAGGGTGCGCAAGATGGCGATGTCGCCCTTCTTGTCGTTGACCACCATCACCAGCGTGGAAATGATGTTGAACGCCGCCACCGCGACGATCAGCAACAGCAGCAGGCCGATCATGGCCTTTTCCATGCGGATCGCCTGGTACAGGTTGCCGTGGGTGCGGGTCCAGTCACGGGCATAGAACTCCTGCTCGCCCAGCTGCTGGGCAATGTCCCACGCCGCGCGCGGCGCCTGGAACAGGTCGTCGAACTTCAGCCGCAGGCCCTGCACCTGGTCGGCCTTCCAGCGATGCAGGCGCGACAGGTCGGACAGGTTGGTCAGGCCCAGGTAGCCGTCGATCTCACCGGCGCCGACATGGAAGGTGCCGACCACGGTAAAGCGCTTCATGCGCGGGAACATGCCCGCGGGGGTGACGCTCACCTCGGGGGCGACGAAGGTCAGCTTGTCGCCGATGCCCACGCCCAGCTTGGCCGCGGCCTTGTCGCCGATCATGATGCCCCACTCGCCCGGCGCCAGCTGGTCGAGCCGGCCCTGGAGAATGAACCTGTCGATGATCGACACCTGGCGTTCACGCCCGGGGTCGATGCCATTGAGCAGCACCTTGGACACCTTGCCTTCGTGCGTGAGCAGCCCTTGCATCTGGGTGAAGGGCGCGACCGCTTCGACCTGGGCGTTGCGCTTCACTTGCTCGGCAAGCGCGGGCCAGTTGTCGATGGGCTGGCCGGTCTCCAGCGTGGCGTGAGGGATCATGCCCAGCACCCGGGTGCGCATCTCGTGGTCGAAGCCATTCATGACCGACAGCACCACGATCATCACCACCACGCCCAGGGCGAGGCCGATCATCGAGGTCAGGGAAATGAACGAGACGAAATGGTTGCGGCGCTTGGCACGGGTATAGCGCGTACCGATGAATACGAAAAGAGGTCTGAACATGTCGGGGCTTGTTCGGATGAAAGGGGAACGTCCTTGTGGCGGGGCTTGACGAGCAGCTTTACACTCAGACCACCGCCGCTACCATGGGTTCGCCATGACGACATTGGATGTAGAAGATCGCCGCGAATACTACCGTATCGAGGACAGGATCGCACTTGAAATCAGCACGCTCGGCGCGGCCGGAGACCCTGATGCAGACGTGTTGCAAGATGCGTCACCGCTGTTCAACCTGCTCAGCGAACTGCACCTGAGCGAGTTCGAGTCCCAGCACCTGCTGCGCCAGCTCAGCGACAAGGACCGCACCCTGGCGGCGTTTCTCAAGGCCCAGAACAAACGCATCGACCTGCTCAGCGCGGTAGTCGCCCAGACCCTGCTCGGGCAGATCAGCGCGCCGCGCGCGGTGGTGCTGTCCGAAGGCGGCATCGAGTGCGCGCAGGCCCAGGCCATTGCCCCCGGCACCCGCGTGGCGGTAAAAATGGTGCTGATGCCCCAGGCCCTCGGCCTGCTGCTGCGCGCCAGGGTCGTGCATTGCGACCCGCGCCCGCAGGGCCAGTTCGAGATCGGCATCGAATTCATCGAAACCAGCGACGCCCAGCGCCAGCTGCTGGCCCGCTACATCCTGCAGCGCCAGCAACAGCAGCGTCGCCAGGCATTGGAACAGAATGCCCCCTGAGCCTCATCACATCCTGAAGGAACGAACGTGACCCTGATCTACGGCCATCGCGGCGCCAAGGGCGAAGCCCCCGAAAACACCCTGACCAGCTTTCGCCAGTGCCTGGGGCACGGCGTACGCCGTTGCGAGCTGGACCTGCACCTGTCGGCCGACAACGAGCTGATGGTGATCCACGACCCGACGCTCAAGCGCACCACGGGCCGTCGCGGCAAGGTGGTCGAGCACAGCGCCGCCGATCTCGCCCTGATCGATGCGCGCAAGGGCGGGCCTGGCTGGGTACAGCCCTGCCCCATCCCGCGCCTTGAGGAACTGTTTGAAAAGTGCGATTTCGAGCACTGGCAACTGGAGGTCAAGAGTGCCTCGCGCACCCGCGCCGCCAGCACGGTCCTGGCCATTCGGGAAATGGCCCAGCGCTTCGGCCTGCTCGAGCGCATCACCATCACCTCGAGCTCGCGCGAAGTGCTGGCCGCGGCCCTCGAGCTGACCCCAGACATCGCCCGTGGCCTGGTGGCCGAATACGCCTGGCTCGACCCACTGAAAGTCGCGCAGAACTATGGCTGCAACCTGCTGGCCCTGAACTGGACGCTGTGCACGCCCGAGCGCCTGCTCAAGGCGCAACGCCAAGGCCTGCATGTGTCGGTCTGGACAGTCAACGAGCCGGCGCTGATGCGCAGGCTCGCTGACTTTGGCGTAGACAGCCTGATTACAGACTTTCCCGGTTTGGCCAGTACCACCCTTGGGAAGGGCTGAAATCGTTCTCCCCGGCCGGCTCAGGCCACCGGCCGGAGCCGCTCAAAAAAGCCGGTTGAGGCCGTCGTAGGCGGCAACCCGGTAGGCTTCGGCCATGGTCGGGTAGTTGAAGGTGGTGTTGACGAAATACTTCAGGGTATTGCGATCACCGGGCTGGTCCATGATCGCCTGGCCGATGTGGACGATCTCCGAGGCCTGGTAGCCGAAGCAGTGCACGCCAAGGATCTGCAAGGTCTCGCGGTGGAACAGGATCTTCAGCATGCCCTGGGGCTCACCGGCGATCTGCGCGCGCGCCATGCTCTTGAAGAAGGCCTTGCCCACTTCGTACGGCACCTTGGCCTGGGTCAGCTCCTGCTCGTTCTTGCCGATCGAGCTGATCTCCGGAATGGTGTAGATGCCGGTCGGCACGTCGTTGACGAAGCGCCAGCTGCCATTGTCGACGATACTGCCGGCCGCGGAGCGACCCTGGTCGTGGGCGGCACTGGCCAGGCTCGGCCAGCCGATCACATCGCCGGCGCCATAGATGTTCGGCACCACGGTGCGGTAGGCCTCGTCGACCTCGATCTGGCCACGGCTGTTGACCTTGATGCCGATGTTCTCCAGGCCAAGCTTGTCGGTGTTGCCGGTACGACCGTTGCACCACAGCAAGGCGTCCGCCTTGATCTTCTTGCCCGACTTGAGGTGCAGGATCACCCCGTTGTCCAGGCCCTCGACCCGCTCGTACTCCTCGTTGTGGCGCACGGTGATGTTGTTGTTGCTGAAGTGGTAGCTCAGCGCCTGGGAGATTTCCGAATCCAGGAAGCTCAGCAGTTG
The DNA here is from genome assembly GCA_029239415.1 of Pseudomonas sp. Next base: position 8,988 of record JAQZAY010000116.1, read on the forward strand.
GCTGCGGTTGTCGACCAGCTCGATCAGCACGCCCAGGCCGCTGAAGATCGAGGCGTACTCGCACCCGATGACCCCGGCGCCGTACACGATCAGCTTGCGCGGGGTGTGGCCCAGGCTGAGGATGGTGTCGCTATCGTAGATACGCGGGTGGTTGAAGTCGATGTCGGCCGGACGATAAGGACGCGAGCCGGTGGCGATGATGATGTGCTTGGCCACCAGTTTCTCGACCACCCCGTTGGGGCAGACGACCTCGACGGTCTGTTCGTCGGCGAAGCTGCCGGTACCGACGAACACGTCGACCCGGTTGCGGGCGTAGTAGCCGGTGCGCGAGGCGACCTGCTTGGAGATCACCTTCTCGGCACTCTTTAGCACGTCCGGGAACGAGAACCAGCGCGGCTCGCCGATGGCCCGGAACATCGGGTTGGTGTTGAACTGCATGATCTGGCGGACCGAGTGACGCAGGGCCTTGGACGGGATGGTGCCCAGGTGGGTGCAGTTGCCGCCGACCTGGCGACGGCTGTCGACCATCGCGACCTTGCGCCCTGCTTTGGCGGCGTTCATTGCCGCGCCTTCTCCGGCCGGGCCGGAACCCAGCACCACTACGTCGTAGTTGTAGACAGCCATGCGTACTCCTTCGGAACTGGCCCGCGGCCCAATTGGCCAGCGGCGCGCGATCATGTCGCCTGGGCGCCATGCAAAAAATCGGGTGCAGTCTAATCAAGCGTGAACGCCGCGCACATTAACCCTTGGTCGCGTCGTAGGCTATTTTCGCGTGCACTACATGCCTTGCCTGGACATCAAGTTGTCCAGAATTACAAGGCGGCATATTGTCCCGGAAAAGCGCCGCGGCGTCACCCCAGCTCACCTGAACCTCACAGACAACCAAAAAAAACGGGAGCCCTCAAGGCTCCCGTCTTTCACTGCTACGAACGCTTACTGTGGGAAAGCAGGAGGATTCACACCCGCCATGTCTTCCATCACGCGCACGACCTGGCAGCTGTAGCCGAACTCGTTGTCGTACCAGACATACAGCACGACGCGGTTGTCGTTGCAGATGGTGGCCTCGGCATCGACCACACCGGCGTGACGCGAGCCGACGAAGTCGGTGGAGACCACTTCCTGGGAGCTCACGTAGTCGATCTGCTTGTGCAGGTCCGAATGCATGGCGGTCTGGCGCAGGAACTCGTTGATCTCTTCGCGCGAGGTGGCTTTCTCGAGGTTCAGGTTGAGAATGGCCATCGACACGTTCGGCGTCGGCACGCGGATGGCGTTGCCGGTCAGCTTGCCCTTGAGCACTGGCAGCGCCTTGGCGGCGGCGGTGGCGGCACCGGTCTCGGTGATGACCATGTTCAGCGGCGCGGCGCGGCCACGACGGCTGCCCTTGTGGAAGTTGTCGATCAGG
>JAQZAY010000117.1 GCA_029239415.1 Pseudomonas sp.
CTCAAGGTCATCGAGCTCGGCACCCTGATCGCCGGGCCCTTCGCCTCGCGCATCTGCGCCGAGTTCGGCGCCGAGGTGATCAAGGTCGAGTCCCCGGACGGCGGCGACCCGCTGCGCAAGTGGCGCAAGCTGTACGAGGGCACGTCGCTGTGGTGGTTCGTGCAGGCCCGCAACAAGCAGTCGCTGACGCTCAACCTCAAGCACCCCGAGGGGATCGCCATCCTCAAGCGGCTGCTGGCCGACGCCGACATCCTGATCGAGAACTTTCGCCCGGGCGTGCTGGAGAAGCTCGGCCTGGGCTGGGAGGTGCTGCATGGGCTCAACCCGCGGCTGGTGATGGTGCGGCTCTCGGGCTTTGGCCAGAGCGGGCCGATGAAGGACCAGCCAGGTTTCGGCGCGGTCGGCGAGTCGATGGGCGGGCTGCGCTACATCACAGGCTTCGAGGACCGCCCGCCCGTGCGCACGGGCATCTCCATCGGCGACTCGATCGCCGCGCTGTGGGGCGTGATCGGCGCGCTGATGGCGCTGCGTCACCGGGAGGTCAACGGCGGCGAAGGCCAGGTGGTGGACGTGGCCTTGTACGAGGCGATCTTCGCCATGATGGAAAGCATGGTCCCGGAGTTCGATGTCATGGGCTTCATCCGCGAGCGCACCGGCAACATCATGCCGGGCATCACCCCCTCCTCCATCCATACCAGCGCCGACGGCAAGCATGTGCAGATCGGCGCCAACGGCGATGCCATCTTCAAGCGCCTGATGCAGGCCGTCGGCCGGGACGACCTGGGCTGCGACCCGGCGCTGGCCAGCAACGATGGGCGTGACCTGCGCCGGGACGAGCTCTACGGGGTGATCGATCGCTGGGCCGCCAGCCTGCCGCTCGAGCAGCTGATGCAGTCGCTGAACGGTGCCCAGGTGCCTGCCAGCCGCATCTACTCGGCCGAGGACATGTTCAAGGACCCGCAGTTCCTGGCGCGGGAGATGTTCCTCGACGCCAGGTTGCCGGACGGCAAGCCGTTCAAGATGCCTGGCATCGTGCCCAAGCTGTCCGCCACACCGGGCGCCAGCGAGTGGGTCGGCCCGGCGCTGGGCGAGCACACCGAGCCACTGCTGCGCGAGCTGGGCTTCGACGCCGCGGCCATCGCCCGCCTGCGCGAGACGGGGGCGGTCTGACGCGTGCATGAGGACAGGCCGCTCACGAGCCTCGGCGGGCTCATTCGATCGCGCTGGATCCTGGCGCTGCTGCTGGGGCTGGCGCCCTTGCTGACGAGCCCCGCACAAGCCAAGGACAGGTTGTTCTGGCTGTTGCGCGACCTGCCACCGTTCACCATCTTCGAGGGTGACCGAAAGGACCAGGGGGTGATCGACGCGCTGCTGCCCAGGCTGGCCGAGGCCCTGCCTGACTACGACTACACCCTGGCCCGGGTCAATCGCGCGCGGGCGATCCAGATGCTCCAGGCGCCCAGCCTCAACTGCGACCCGACGCTGCTGTGGACAGCGGAGCGCGACCGTTACGTTGCGTTTTCAGAACCCTTCCTGGGCGTGATGAGCAGCGGGCTGGTGGTGCGCAAGCAGGACCAGGCGGTGGTCGCGCCCTACCTGGACCAGCAGCAGGTGGACCTCAGGCGCCTGCTGTCCCAGACCCGACTGAAACTGGGCGTGGTTGCCGAACGCAGCTACAGCGCCCAGGTCGACGACCTGTTGCGCAGCCTGCCGGAGACCGCGATCAGTCGTCATTATGGCCACGAGGCCGTGGGCAGCCTGTTGCAGATGCAACGCCTGGGCCGCTTGCAGCTGGTACTGGGCTACTGGCACGAGATCCGCTACCTGATCCAGCAGCAAGGGGAATCACCGCAGGACTATGCCTTCTACCCGATCCAGGGCGTGGCTCGCTATCAGTTCCTGCATGTCGGCTGTTCCGACACCGGGCCGGGTCGCGGGGTCATCAGCCAGGTGAACCGGGTGCTGCTCGAGCTGCGCGGCGATACGTTGCCTGGGTTGTATGCTCGCTGGCTGGACCCGCAGCTGCGCGAGGCGTACCTGGAGGATGCCCGGCACTTTTTCAAGGACCCTTGAGGCCCCGGCCGAGCGGGCAAAAGAAACCCCGGGACGCTGGGGAAAGACGCCCGGGGCCAAACGAAGCGTTGTGTGCCTCGCAGGACAGCCAGCCAGTACCGGAGCAAAGCACCGCACGACTGTCGTTACACAATCTGACGGATCAGTCAGGCAAAGGTTCCCTGCACGCGGGGAAGGTTTTGCGAAGCGGCAATGACGCACGGTATCAATCGCCCCTCGGCGATCTGCAGGTCTCGGTGCAGGCCATCGACCAGGTCGACCAGCAGCCGCTGGTCCTGCAACTGGCCAGCAGTGACCGAGCGCTGCAACACCAAGGCACCTTGGCGGTCATGCAGGCTGAGCTGGAGGCGGTCGTGGATATCGGCCTGGCCCAGGCGGGCCTCGTACGGGGTCAGGGCGTCGTTGAGCAATCTGCAGATTCTTTCCATCCGGCTTACTCGCTTGGCTTGGGGAGATGTCATGCTGACCGTCGAGCGTGCCAGAAAGTTCGCGCAAGCACGCTCTGTCAGTGAGCATGCTCGGCGAACATGACAGTTTGCCTGTCCCCTGCGACCCCACCGTCCGACTTGCCGCGCAGCCGTTGCAGCAACCTGCGCAGGCCGGTCATCGACAACGGCCAGCGCAATTCCCCCAGCACCCACAAGCGAAGCCCGTGCGCCTGAGCCACGGGGTCATGGGCGCCCTGCCCGGGGCAACCGACGAACAGCACCGCGCGGGTGCGTGGCGCGCTGGCCAGTTGCTCGAGCAGCGCGGTGCCAGCCTGTGGCGCCATGGCCGGGTCGAGTACCAGCAGGTCGATGTCATGCTGGCGCTCGAGCATGCGCGCGGCGCTGGCCTGGTCCTCGGCGACCCGCACGCGGAAGACACCCAGTGCGTTGAACGCCTGGTGCAGGTGCATCAGGTGGAAGGGGCGATCCTGGAGGATAAGGACGTTGAGCCGGTGCACGGGCACCTCCTGCATGTCTGCGCTTGGGAGCGAAGGGAGGACACATTAGGCAGGGGTGGCTCGGTCTTCCATAGGATAAATCTGAAAATGCTTGTGAATTGGATTACAAAAAAGCCCGTCATGAGACGGGCTTTTTCAGGCGGGCTGTTGCTTGCTGGGATTGCTTACAGGGGCTTGCCACGATTTCCATGCTGGCCGACGAACGCCTGCACGGCCTTCAGGTCGTTGGCCAGCACGGTGCAGCGTTCTTCCCGGCTGAACAGGTCGGTGAGGTGGGCTGGCAGTTCCAGCGCCTTGCCAACGCCCGCCTTCTCCACCGCCTCCGGGAACTTCACCGGGTGCGCGGTGCCCAGCACCACCATCGGGGTGTCGAGGCTGCGCCGGCATTCGCGGGCGGCCTTGACGCCAATCGCGGTGTGCGGGTCGAGCACCTCGCCGGTGCTGGCGAAGACCTCGGCGATGGTTTCGCAGGTCTGCGCGTCGTCGACGGCCAGCGAGTCGAACAGCTTGCGCGCTTCGGTCCAGCGATCCGGCTCGACGCTGAAGCCGCCGCCTTGCCTGAAACCGTCCATCAGCTGGGCGATGGCAGCGCCGTTGCGCCCGTGCAGGTCGAACAGCAGGCGCTCGAAGTTCGACGAGACCATGATGTCCATCGACGGCGACAGGGTCGCGTGCAGGGTCTGCTTGACGTACTGGTTGCCGCTCATGAAGCGGTGCAGGATGTCGTTGCGGTTGGTCGCGACGATCAGCTGGCTGATCGGCAGGCCCATGTTGCGCGCCAGGTAGCCGGCGAAGATGTCGCCGAAGTTGCCGGTCGGCACCGAGAACGCCACCGAGCGGGCCGGGCCACCGAGCTGCAGCGCGGCGTGGAAGTAGTAGACGATCTGGGCCATGATCCGTGCCCAGTTGATCGAGTTGACCGCGACCAGGCGGGTGCCCTTGAGGAAGCCCTGGTCGGCGAAGCTGGCCTTGACCATCTCCTGGCAATCGTCGAAGTTGCCTTCGATGGCGATGTTGTGGATGTTCTCGCCCAGGAGGGTGGTCATCTGCCGGCGCTGCACTTCCGACACGCGCTGGTGCGGATGCAGGATGAAGATGTCGACGTTGTCGCAACGACGGCAGCCTTCGATCGCCGCGGACCCGGTATCACCACTGGTGGCGCCGATGATCACCACGCGCTCGCCGCGCTTGGCCAGGATATGGTCGAGCAGGCGGCCGAGCAGCTGCAGGGCAAAGTCCTTGAACGCCAGGGTCGGGCCGTGGAACAGCTCCAAGACCCACTCGTTGCTGCCCAGCTGGCGCAGCGGTGCGACCGCGGCGTGGGCGAACTCGCCGTAGGTTTGCTCGAGGATCTTCTTGAAGTCGGCATCGCTGATGCTGCCGGTGACGAACGGGCGCATCACCCGGAAGGCCAGTTCGTGGTACGGCAGGCCGGCCCAGGAGGCGATTTCTTCCTGGGTGAAGCGCGGCAGGTTTTCCGGGACGTACAGGCCGCCATCGCTGGCGAGGCCCGCCAGCAGGACGTCTTCGAAGTTCAGGGCCGGTGCCTGGCCGCGGGTGCTGATATAGCGCATGTATGCAAACCTTCGGTCTTGAGTGCCGGCCGAGGCACGCGGCGCCGGCCGGCAGCTTGAATTAATTGAGCTGTTCGACGCGGATGCGCACGACCTTGCCTACCACGTCCTGCAACGCCTCCAGGGCAACGATGGCGTCGTTGATCCCCTGTTCGACCACCCGGTGGGTCAGCAGGATCATCGGCACCAGGCCATCCTGCTCTTCCGCTTCCTTCTGCATGATCGATTCGATGTTGATCCCGCGCTCGGACAGGATGCTCGCCACCTGGGCCAGCACGCCTGGGTGATCCTTGGCCTGGATACGCAGGTAGTAGGCGCTTTCGCAGGCTTCGATCGGCAGGATCGGGTGGGCCGACAGCGAATCGGGCTGGAAGGCCAGGTGCGGTACGCGGTTCTCTGGATCGGAAGTCATCGCGCGGACCACATCGACCAGGTCGGCGACCACCGAGGAGGCAGTCGGCTCCATGCCCGCACCGGCGCCGTAGAACAGCGTGGAGCCTGCAGCGTCACCGTTGACCATCACGGCATTCATCACGCCATTGACGTTGGCGATCAGGCGGTCGGCGGGGATCAGCGTCGGGTGCACGCGCAGCTCGATGCCACTGGCGGTGCTGCGGGCCATGCCCAGGTGCTTGATGCGGTAGCCCAGCGCCTCGGCATAGTTGACGTCGGCGGTGGTCAGCTGGGTGATGCCCTCGGTGTAGGCCTTGTCGAACTGCAGCGGGATGCCAAAGGCGATCGAGGCGAGGATGGTCAGCTTGTGCGCGGCATCGATGCCCTCGACATCGAAGGTCGGATCGGCCTCGGCATAGCCCAGCGCCTGGGCTTCGGCCAGCACGTCGGGGAAGGCACGGCCTTTCTCGCGCATTTCGGTGAGGATGAAGTTGCCGGTACCGTTGATGATCCCGGCCAGCCAGTTGATGCGGTTGGCCGACAGGCCCTCGCGAATCGCCTTGATCACCGGGATCCCCCCGGCCACGGCCGCTTCGAAGGCGACGATCACGCCCTTCTCGCGCGCCTTGGCGAAGATCTCGTTGCCATGCACGGCGATCAGCGCCTTGTTGGCAGTGACCACGTGCTTGCCGTTCTCGATGGCCTTGAGCACCAGGTCGCGGGCGATGGTGTAGCCGCCGATCAGCTCGATGACGATATCGATGTCAGGGTTGCTCACCACGTCGAACACGTCAGCGGTAATGGGGGTACCGGCAATCTGGCAGTTCGGGTTTTGCGAGCGCATGGCAATCTGTGCCACTTCGATACCACGCCCGGCACGGCGGGCGATCTCCTCGGCGTTGCGCTGAAGTACATTGAAGGTACCGCCACCGACGGTCCCCAACCCACAGATGCCTACTTTGACCGGTTTCACTGTGAACTCCCCATTGTACGGGCGGCGCCTTGCCGACCGTGAAAAACAGCCGCCGCCCGTGGCGACGGCGTACTGATTGAATTACTTGGCTTCGGCCAACGCCAGCTTGGCGACTTGCGGCGCCGGCTGGTAGCCCGGGATCACCTGGCCGCTTTCGAGGACGATCGCAGGCGTGCCATTGACGCCGATCGACTGGCCCAGGGCGAACTGCTTGTCGACCGGGTTGGCGCACTTGGCGGCCTTGATTTCCTTGCCTTCGACCATCTTGTCCAGCGCCGCGCGGCGGTCGCTCGAGCACCACACGGCCTGCAGCTGCTCATCGCCCTCCGAGCCCGGCCCCTGCCGCGGGAAGGCGACATAGCGCACTTCGATGCCGCGACGGTTCAGCTCAGGCACTTCGGCATGCAGCTTGTGGCAGTACGGGCAGGTGGTGTCGGTGAACACGGTGATATGGGACTTGGTCTCGCCCTTGGCAGGATAAACCACCATCTCGCCGGCTGGAATGCCATTGATGAGCTTGGCCACGCCCTGGCGCTCGGTCTTCTCGGTGAGGTTGACCGGCTTGCCATCCTGGATCTGGAACAGGTAGCCCTGCATCACGAACTGGCCGTCGGCACTGGCATACAGCACACGGCCGCCCTGCAGCTTGACCTCGTACAGGCCATTGAGCGGGCTGCTGGCAACGCTTTCTACAGGCACATCGAGCTCCAGCGACTGCAGGGTCTTGCGGATGGCCTGCTCGGCGCCTTCGGTGGCGGCAGTAGGGGCGGCGCAGGCAAAGGTACTGGCCAGCGCCAGGGCGGCGGCGGCGAAAATCTGGGTCACGCGCATGGGGTCTCCTTGGAGGCGGACGGGGCCTGGGGCGTGGCGGGCGCAAGGTAAGCGCGGCCAGCATGCGGCCCTGGGTGCAAACCGCCCAAGACTACCACAACCGATTGGCGCTGACCGACTCTCCAGGCGTCAAGTGACGGACGATGAACCGCGCTCATCCACGCGGGTGGTGCTGGGCATGCAGCTGTTGCAGGCGCGCCCGCGCCACGTGGGTGTAGATCTGCGTGGTAGACAGGTCACTGTGGCCCAGCAGCATCTGCACCACGCGCAGGTCGGCGCCGTGGTTGAGCAGGTGCGTGGCGAAGGCATGGCGCAAGGTGTGCGGCGACAGCGGCTTGTCGATCCCGGCCACCAGCGCCTGGTGCTTGATGCGGTGCCAGAAGGTCTGGCGGGTCATCTGCTCGCCGCGCAGGCTCGGGAACAGCACGTCGCTGGGGCGGCCATTGAGCATTTCGTTGCGTCCTTCGCGCAGGTAGCGCTCGACCCAGGTCACCGCCTCCTCGCCCATGGGCACCAGGCGCTCCTTGCTGCCCTTGCCCATCACCCGCAGTACCCCCTGGCGCAGGTTGACCTGGTCCAGGGTCAGGCTGACCAGTTCGGTGACGCGCAGGCCGCAGGCATACAGCACCTCGAGCATGGCCCGGTCGCGCTGGCCGATCGGCTCGCCCAAGTCCGGGGCGTGCAACAGGGCCTCGACGTCGGCCTCGGACAGCGACTTGGGCAAGGGCCTGCCCAGCTGTGGCATCTCGACCTGCAGCGTCGGGTCTATGGCTATCAGCTTTTCGCGCAGCAGGTAGCGGTAGAACCCGCGCAGGCCGGAAAGCAGGCGAGCGGTGGAACGCGGCTTGTAGCCCTGGTCGAGGCGCCAGGCCAGGTGGTCGAGGATCAGCTCGCGGCCGGCATCGGGCAGTGTCACGGCACGCTCATGCAGCCAACCGTTGAACAGCGTCAGGTCGCTGCGGTAGGAGGCGCGGGTGTTATCGGAAAGGCCTTTCTCGAGCCAGAGGGCGTCGAGAAACTGGTCGAGCAGAGGGTGGTCCAGGGCGGGCATGCGGGCGATGGGTATGGGGATTGGACGCCTAGTGTTTCACAAGTGGAGGTGTGCTGTCTTTGCGGGCCTTACCACTCCCCCAGAACGCAAAAAAGCAGCCCGAAGGCTGCTTCTTTTTTCGCATGGCAGCCGAGGCTGCCGGTCAAGCTGTCCTCAGGACAGTTTTTCCTTGATGCGAGCGGCTTTGCCGGACAGGTCGCGCAGGTAGTACAGCTTGGCTTTACGCACGTCACCACGACGTTTCACGGCCAGGCTGTCGATTTGCGGGCTGTAGGTCTGGAAGGTACGCTCTACGCCAACGCCGCTGGAGATCTTGCGCACGGTGAAGGCGCTGTTCAGACCGCGGTTACGCTTGGCAATCACGACGCCTTCGAAGGCCTGCAGACGGGAGCGCTCACCTTCCTTCACTTTCACCTGGACGACGATGGTGTCGCCCGGGGCGAAGGCCGGGATCTCTTTGCTCATCTGCTCAGCTTCGATCTGCTGAATGATTTTGTTGGTCATGCTGTGCTCCTAAGGTAAATCGTCTGACTTACCATCGATACGTTAACTATCGTCCCGCTCGCGAATGTACTCGTCGAGCAGCTTCTTCTCTTCTCCAGAAAGTGAGCGACTTTCCAGAAGATCGACGCGTCGTTCATAGGTCCGCCCAAGGGACTGCTGTAAACGCCAACGCCGGATGTGTGCATGGTTGCCACTTAGCAACACGTCGGGAACACGCTGATCCGCATACACCTCGGGTCGGGTGTAGTGCGGGCAATCGAGCAGACCATCGGTGAAGGAATCTTCCTGCGCCGAGTCCACATGCCCTAAAGCTCCGGGCAGCAGTCGCGTAACCGCATCGATCAGCACCATGGCCGGTAGCTCGCCACCGGACAACACATAGTCGCCAATCGACCACTCTTCATCGACATGAGCCTGGATGAAGCGCTCGTCGATGCCTTCGTAACGACCTGCGATCAGGATCAGAGATTCCTGTTGCGCCAGGCCTTTGACCGCCTGCTGATCCAGCTTGCGGCCTTGTGGCGAGAGGTAGATCACCTTCGCCGCTGCTCCGGTCGCTTGCCTGGCGCTGGCCAGGGCATCTTCCAGAGGCTTGATCTTCATCACCATGCCCGGACCACCACCAAAAGGCCGATCATCCACGGTGTGGTGACGATCAGTGGTGTAGTCCCGCGGGTTCCAGCAGGCCACTTGCAGCAACCCCTGTTTCACCGCGCGGCTGGTAATGCCGTACTCCGTGATGGCCGAGAACATCTCGGGGAACAGCGTGATGACTTCTACGCGAAGGTTTCCCATCGGTTAAAAGTCCGCGTCCCATTCGACCCGCATCACGCCTGCTTCCAGGTCGATGGCCAGCACGCATTGCTCCGTATAGGGCAACAAGCGCTCGCGATCATCCAGGCTGCCTGCGCCAGGCTTGACCACCATTACATCGTTCGCGCCGGTCTCCAACAGGTGATCAACCGTGCCGAACAGCTGTTCGTCCTGGTTGATGACTTTCAGGCCTACCAACTGGTACCAGTAGTACTCGTCGCTAGACAGGTTGGGCAAAAGGCTTCGCGAGATGCAAATCTCGTAACCGCTCAGAAGACGGGCTTCATCACGATCGTCGAGGCCTTTGAGCTTGGCGACCAGGTCCTTTTGAGTGGAACGGCCACTGACCAGCTCTACCTGCTTCACCACGCCTTCGCGCCGAAGCGTCCAGTTGCGGTAGTCCAGCAGGTTTTCAATCGGATCGGTAAAGGAAAAGACCTTCACCTCGCCGCGAACGCCGTGAACCGAAAAAATCTTGCCGACGACGATCAGGTCGTCCGCTTTTTCTGGCGTCGCGCTCATACTATTCAGGCTGCAGCCTTGGCCGCTTCCTTCAGCAGCTGAGCAACACGCTCAGACGGCTGTGCGCCAACGCTCAACCAGTGAGCAACGCGGTCTTCCTTGACGGACAGACGAACTTCCTGACCACGGGCGATCGGGTTGAAGAAGCCAACCTGCTCGATGTGGGAGCCGTCACGCGGGTTACGCGAGTCGGTTACGGTCAGTTGGTAAAACGGGCGCTTTTTGGAGCCGCCACGGGCAAGACGGATGGTTAGCATTGAACATCGTTCCTGTAGTCGGTGCTGCAAATCATGATGCACAGCGGGCACACGGGTGCCCGAAAGGCCGCATATTCTCAAGGAATATACGGACTTTTGCAAATCCCTTTTTATGGAGCGCCAAGGGCTGCCTGCTGATCTGCGTTTGGGACTGCCTATATAAGGCAGCGGTTTACCCGCCAGGGCGGGTTCCGGCCATCGGCACAGTCGCATGCCCATGGCCTGAATCGGTTCACATCTTGGGCATGCCGCCGCCTGGCATCATGCCACCCAGGCCGCGCATCATCTTCGACATGCCACCCTTGGTGGAAAACTTCTTCATCATCTTCTGCATCTGCTTGTGCTGCTTGATCAAGCGACCGATGTCCTGCACCTGGGTGCCGGAGCCCATGGCGAT
>JAQZAY010000118.1 GCA_029239415.1 Pseudomonas sp.
CAGCCGCGACTGGATCTCGGCGCTGCGATTGTCCTCGAAAAAGCCGGGATGCAGGCTCAGCAGGTGATCGAACACCGCACGGCGCAGGTCGGCCACGCAGCGCTCGCCGATCCACGAGACCAGGTAGAAGCGGCTGAAGGTGCCGAGGGCCAGGGCCAGCACCAGCCCCATGAACACGCCGATGGACTGGTTGAGCAGGTGTGGCGAACGGGTCATGAAGCCTTGGTCGACCAGCAGCCGGATGCCTTGGCCCAGGGACAGGGTGATACCGGCGGTCACCACCAGCGCCAGGAGGGCCAGTAGCAGGCGCGTGCGGTAAGGACGCACAAAGCGCCAGGCCAGGTGCAAGGCCTGGCGTTGCGGAGAAGACAGCGGAGCATGCATGGGTCGAGCCTGTGAAAGCGAAAGGTCAAGACTATCATCGCGACGATCGGTGGGAACCCTGGCCCGTCGCTGTGCGTCCCACTTCACGGACGCAGCAGTGGACAGGCCAATGGCCTCCCTGCCTATAACCCTTCGTTCTAAAGGGACTCTGGCGTTCCGACCGTGAATCTGTTGCACTGAGGTCGCCGGGCATGTCGACGCTGTCACACGCGCGACATCGCCCGCCTCTACCCTGAGCTGAAACCTGATGAGGAGACAGGACATGAGCATGCACACCCACCAAGACACTCCGAACACCCAGCAACCCCACGAGCAGCTTCACGCCTGTGGTTCGATCATCGATCAGCAAGGCCGCGAAGTGCCGATCACCGAATCGATGATCCAGCAGGCCTGCAAGGCGCTCGAAAAAGAGCGTAGCGAGTCGCATTGAATGCAGTGAGACCGATCTTCATCCCTGGGCGTCAGAGGGGTGAAGGTCGGTCTTTTTCATGAAGGGCGCTTGGGTCGGTCAGTGACTGTACGTGCCTCAAAACGGTGAGCCATCATCGGTGCTGCACCTCCGCCATCGCGGGCAATCCCGCTCCCACAGGTTCGCCACTGCGTGGGCTCACAGGCTGGCTTTATTGCTAAATTGCTAAAGGCAGTTCATCGCGGTCACCTGTGGGGCTTGCCGGCGATAGCGATCTTGCCGCCCACCACCGTTTCCCTTCAGGCCAGGGTCTATAGACGATCCGCACCCTCTCGACACTACCTCACACCACCTGCGCCCCCAATGCCCGCGCCAATGCAGCAATGGCCTGCCCCTGCCCCGCCACCTTCACCCGCAACCCTTCGATCTCGCGACGCGGTGGATACTGCTTGCGCAGCCGATCGAACCCGGCCTTCTGCGCCGCCACATCGTCGCTCAGGCTGCGCCGGAAGTCGGCATCGTCGCGGCGCGGGTCGTACACCGCGCGGCACAGGGTCGAGAGCACCCAGGCTGGGTCGGCACTGGCGTCGAAGGTCAGTTCGGTCAACGCTTGCGCTGGCAACAGCGCGGCCAGGTGCACCTGGGGCGCCCGGCCCAGCCAACGGCACAGGGCCTGGTACACCTGCGCCGTACCACGCTGGCGCCCATCGAGGCTGTAGCCGGCGATGTGCGGCGTGGCCAGGGTGCACAGGTCGGCCAGGGCCAGGTCCACCTGGGGTTCGCCTTCCCAGACATCGAGCACGGCGTGCAGGTCGTCGCGCGCCTGCAGGCACGCGCGCAGCGCGGCGTTGTCGACCACCGGCCCGCGGCTGGCATTGATCAGCCAGGCGCCGGTGCGCAGCTGCGCCAGCTGGGCGCCGCCGAGCAGGTGCCAGGTGGGGTGCGGGCCGTCGCGCAGCAGCGGGGTGTGCAGGCTGATCACGTCGCACTGCGCGAGCACCGTGTCGAGGCTGACGAAGTCACCGCCCTCGCCGGTCTGGCGCGGCGGGTCGCAGACCAGCACCTTCCAGCCCAGCCCGCGCAGCACCTGCACCAGACGGCCCCCGACCTCACCGGCCCCGACCACGCCATAGGTACGCGTGGCCAGGTCGACGCCCTCGAGGTCGGACAGGGTCAGCAGGCTGCCCAGCACGTAGTCCACCACCCCCCGTGCGTTGCAGCCCGGCGCGCTGCTCCAGTGGATCCCGGCCTGGGCGAAATGCTCGAGGTCCAGGTGGTCGGTGCCGATGGTGCAGGTGCCGACGAAGCGCACGCGGCTGCCCTGCAGCAGGTGGCGATCGACCCGGGTCACCGAGCGTACCAGCAGCACGTCGGCATCCTTGACACAGGCGGCGTCGATGGCGCGCCCTGGGTAACGGCGGATCTCGCCGAAGCCTGCGAAAAAGGCATCGAGCAGCGGGATGTTTTCGTCGGCAACAATCAGCATGGGCGTTCTCCAGTCAGGGGAACGCAGTGTAGGCGCTGGGGGCACGCCCGACCAGCCAGGGCTCAGTCGTGCTTCTTGCGGATCCAGTACAGGTAGGTGCCGGCGTCTTCCTGCTGGTTCACCAGTTCATGCCCGAGAAAGGTGCAGAACTTGGGGATGTCGCGACGCGTCGAGGGGTCGGTGGCGATCACCTTGAGCAGGCCGCCGGCCGCCAGGTCACGCACGTGCTGGTGCAGCATCATCACCGGCTCCGGGCAGTTGAGCCCGCGGCTCCGGGCAGTTGAGCCCGCTGGCATCGAGAACGGCATCGGGGGTGTGGTCGGTCATGGGCAGCTCCGTGAAAGGGCGCCCATTGTCGCTCATGCGCAGGCGATCAGCCAACCGGGCGCCTTCAGGTCAGCAGGTTGCGCAGCGACAGGTGCCGGGCATACCAGGGCCGCTGTGGAACCTGGCGCGTCAGTCGCGCCAGGGCCTCTTCCGGGCCGAAGGTCAGGCGCAGCGCCAGCTTCATGGTCTCCACGTCCATCTCCACCGAGCGACCGGGCTGAGTGCCAGGCACGGTGCTGCAGCCATGGGTGAGCGGCCCGAGCCAAGGGTCTCCCACTTCCACCCAATCGCCGGGTGCGAACCAGCGCACGCCGGCGACCTCCCGCCGCTGCACCTGGCCAGGGTGATGACGCTCATGGGCGCGGTACCAGTCCTCGATACGGTCGTCGATCCAGCCATGAAACCCCCAGAACACCGGATGGACGTGGGACGAGAACGGATCGCCGAGAAAGTCGTTGTCCGGGCCGAACCAGCGCGGCGCAAAGTCCGCCGGGTCGCGGGCGAACGGCACCGGTGCGCCATTGGACGGATCGCGTGGCACGCTGGCCCAGCACATGTGCAGCCAGTCATGCAGGGTCATCTCCAACGCCGAGCCGAAGGCGCCGAGCGACAGGTTGGCCAGGTACAGCGGGTCCTGGTACTGCGATTCCCAGACCTGGAAGTTGCTGCAGAACGTCTCGTCGGTCTTGATCGCCGAGACCCACTGACCGTAGGCATCATCCCCGGGCGCCTGCCAGGCGGGCGGCACGCTCAGGCCGTCGTGGTTCTCGCAGTAGCGAATGAATCCTTGCCGGTCCCGCTCGACCGAACGCTGTGGCAACGGAAACTGCTGCCAGGACGGCAGGTCCTGCAAGCGCCGGGCCTGGGCCAGCATGTGCCGGTGCATGAACAGAAAGTCCACGCCCGAGCCGTTGCGGTGCTTGCGTGGACCGCGGGCATCGCGTTCACGGTCGCGGGGCCCTGGCTGCCAGCCCAGCCCGCGCAGGGCCTGGCGGCGCTCCTCGGGCAACTCGTGCCAGCGGTCGCGGCTGGCATGCCAGAGTTGATGGAACAGGCGATGTTCGGGGGCGATCACCCATTCGGTCATGCGGTCATTGAACGCCAGGCGCTCGCGGGCTTCGGGGAACGGCCGCTTGAGCGCGACGAAGCGGCCATCGGCGACTGGCAGGGTCAACGGCCGGTCGAGGCGCTGCAGCTGACCGCTCAGGCTGCCCCTGCCCGCGTTGGCGTACTCGCCCCAGACCTCGTCGAGGTCCGCGTCGAAGACGTAGCTCGGCCCGCCACGCTGGCTGAACAGCCGCCAGCGTACGCGGCTGCCGTCAACCCCGACCAGGTCGCCGACCACCCGATAGGCGGCGACCGCCTCGCTGCGCAGCGCCTCGCCGGTGTCGAGGTAGCCGCGCAGGCCGCGGCCCTTGCTGGCCACGTCGAGCAGCAACTCGAGCCCAGTCGCGGGAAGCCCCTCGAGTCGCGCCTGCTGACCGTCGAGGCGGATGTCCCAGATACCGCGCAAGCGATCGGCGAGCACCTGGCCGGGGTAGTCGGCCAGTTCGACGCTGGCCTCCCCCGGCGTGACGATATCGTCCTCGGGGTCGTGGGTAAGCACCTTGTGCGCGTGATAGGCCCCGGTTCCCGCCGCGCCAGCGGCCGCCAGGCCGGCGATGAACCATCGTCGAGAAATTGTCATTGCGCCTCTCATCCGCCGGACCGTACCGCCCAACCCTGTCCAGCAAGAACGTAGCGCGGCAGGCGAAATTTAACCCGCGTGAGGCGCGCGTGTAATTCACGGGCGATCCAGGTCGTTTCTCCGGTAGGACCCTAGACACGAGGTACGCCCGATGTTCGCCCTTCTGCGCCCCAAACGCTCCCAGGCCACTGCGTACGGCCTGTTCGACCTCGAACTCAAGGCCATCGAACGGCTCAGCCCTTCGCTGTGTCGCTACGTGTTCGGTGGCGAGGACGTGCGCCGGATGACCACCTTGGCCCCCGATCAGCGCGTCAAGCTGTTCTTCCCCACGCCTGCCGGCGCGCCGCCCAGCCTGCCTCACGGCCCCCACTGGCAAAAGGCACGCCGTGGCCTGCGCCCGGAGCACACGCCGCCGATGCGCACCTACACCCTGCGTGCGCTGCGCCGCGAGGCGGCGGAAGTGGACGTGGACTTCGTGCTGCACGGCGTCAACGGCCCGGCTTCGGCCTGGGCGACCGACGCCCGCCCGGGCGACCGCCTGCAGATGGTGGCGCCGAACCTGGACTATGCCGGCGACCCGGGTGGCTATGAGTGGAAGCTGGCCGAGACCACACGCCACGTGCTGCTGGTCGGTGACGAAACCGCCCTGCCCGCGATCGCCGGGATTCTCGAGCAACTGGCCGACCGCAGGCCCGAGCTGACCGTGCATGCCTACCTCGAAGTGCCCCTGGCGGACGACTGCCTGATGCTGCGCCATGGGCCGAATACGCAGGTGCACTGGTTGCCACGGGACCGATCGGGTCAGGCCCAGGGGCAAGGAATGCTGCAGGCGGTGCGCGAACGGGTGTCGTTGCCGGCGCCCCAGGGCAGTGGCGAAGCGTTCGACGACATCGACCTGGACCAGCAGATCCTCTGGGAGCAAGGCGGCCAGACCGCGTCGGACTTCCAGGCCTGGATCGCCGGAGAGGCGACGGCCGTGCGCGAGATGCGTCGCTACCTGCTCCAGGAGCGCGGGCTGGCCAAGCGCTGCCTGACCCTGATGGGGTATTGGCGCGCGGGGCAGAGCCTGGAGTGAGTACCGTTGACCGGGGCTTTGCAAGGATCGTAGGGCTGACCTGACAGACGGGGTGGCGGATGTCATGGGCCCTGGCGGGCCCATAAAAACAGTCAATGCGTTGTAGCAGAAAAAGACAATCGCCCCTACAGCTTGCCCTCACCCCACCGCTGCCGCCAGCGCCCGCCCGAACCGCGCTGCGACGTCATCGATCTGCTCGGCCGTGATGACCAGCGGCGGCAGGAAGCGCACCACCGCCCCGTGCCGCCCGCCCAGCTCGAGGATCAGCCCGCGTCGCAGGCACTCACGCTGCAACCGCGGCGCCAACTGGCGACACACCGGCGGATGCCCCAAGGCATCGCGCTCACCCTGCGGGTCGACCAGTTCGACCCCCAGCATCAAGCCGCGCCCACGGATGTCGCCCAGCTGCGCGAAGTCCCGCTGCAACCGCTGCAGATGACCCCGCAGGCGCAAGCCCATGGCCTCGGCGTGGGCGCACACGTCGTGCTCGACCAGGTAGGCGATCACCGCCGACCCGGCCGCCATGGCCATCTGGTTGCCACGGAAGGTTCCGGCGTGGGCGCCCGGCCCCCAGGTGTCCAGCCACTCGCGGTAGACCACCACCGCCAACGGCAGGCTGCCACCGATGGCCTTGGACAAGGTGACCACGTCCGGGACGATGCCGGCATGCTCGAAGGCGAACATCCGGCCCGTGCGGGCGAAACCGCTCTGGATCTCATCGACGATCATCGCCACGCCAGCCTGCTCGGTGAGACGCCGCACCCCACGCAGCCAGTCCAGGTCGGCGGGGATCACCCCGCCCTCGCCCTGCACCACCTCGACGATCACCGCCGCCGGTAGCGCCACGCCTGCCTCGGGGTCGTTGAGCAGCGTCTCCAGGTAATGCAGGTTGGCCTGCACGCCTGCGGCGCCACCTAGGCCGAAGGGGCAGCGGTAGTCGTAGGGGTACGGCATGAACTGCACCCCATTGCCGAGCAGCGCCCCGAGCGGTTTTTTCGGTCCCAGGCTGCCCATCAGGCTCAAGGCGCCCTGGCTCATGCCGTGGTAGGCGCCTTGGAAGGCCAGCACGGTGCTGCGCCCAGTCGCGGTACGGACCAGTTTGAGCGCGGCCTCCACCGCATCGGTGCCGGTCGGGCCACAGAACTGGATCCTGGCCTCCCGGCGCAGTCCTTCGGGCAGGAGGGCGAACAGGTCCTGGACGAAGCGATCCTTGACCGGTGTGGTCAGGTCCAGGGTATGCAGCGGCAACTCGTCGGCCAGCACGCGCTGGATGGCCTCCACCACCACCGGGTGGTTGTGCCCCAGGGCCAGCGTGCCTGCCCCGGCCAGGCAATCGATGAACTGACGGCCCTCGACATCCTCGACATACACACCCCGCGCGCGCTTGAGCGCCAGCGGCAGGCGCCGTGGATAGCTGCGAGCGTTGGATTCCTGTTGCTGTTGGCGCAGCAGCAGCGGTGAATCGGTGAATTCGTACAACGGGGCCGGTTCACTGACGGGAACGGCGCGGGCAAGCAGGGTAGCGGTCGACATCGAGGGAAACCTCGCAAGCGAAGAAAGGTGCCCGCCACGCGCCTGCAAGCAGAAGGGCGTCGGGGGTCGTCGCTTGAAAAACGCTTCAGCCTGGCCGGGATTTAGCCATGGCCGGCAAACCCCTGGCGATCAGCCAACCCGCGCCGGGATGTCCAGGCGCACCCGCAACCCATCGTCCCGACTGTCGAAGTCGAGACGCGCGGCACAGCGCTGGGCGATGGCCTGGACGATCGCCAGCCCCAGGCCGCAGCCGCCGCTCTGGCCATGGCGCCAGAAGCGCTCGGTCAGGTGCTCGAGGTCGTCGGAAGCGATGCCCGCTCCATGGTCGCGCACGACAAAGATGGCGCGGTCTTCGCTCAGTTGCAGCGTCAGTTCGACGGGCGACTCACTGCCGGCGTGGCGCAGCGCGTTGTCCAGCAGGTTGCGCAGCGCCGCCACCGCCAAGGGCGCCGGCATGCTCAGGTAGGCCTGGGTGGCTTCCTCGGGCAGACACAGCTGGATGCGCTGTGAATCCCCATGGGCGTCCTGCACGGCCTGGCGTACCACCTGCGCGGCGGTACACTGCACGCCGTCGTCGAACGACAGGCTGCCTTCGACGCGGGCCAGGAGCAACAGCTGCTCCAGCGTGCGGTGCAGCCGGTCGGCGCCTGCCTCGGCATGGGCCAGGGCCTGCTCGCGTACAGGCCCCTCGGTCATGCGCGCCACTTGCAGATGGGTCTTGACCGCGGTCAACGGGCTGCGCAGCTCGTGTGCGGCATCGTCGGTCAGGCGGCGCTCGCGCTCCAGGGTCTGGGCGATACGCCGGAACAACTGGTTCTGGGTTTCCAGCAGCGGTTGCAACTCGCTGGGCATGCCGGCCACCTGCAACGGCTCGACGCTGTCGGCGCGCCGGTGCATCAGCGCGTCGCGCATGCGCTGCAAGGGCGCCAGGCCCTTGCCCAGGCCCATCCACAGCAAGCCCAGGCTGCCGAGCAGGGCCATCAGCACCGGGGCCGACGCGGCCAGCAGAATGGAACGGTTCAGCGCTTCGCGTTCTTCATGGCGGTCGGCGGTGGTGATGCGCACGTCGCCATGCTCGTAACTAAAGGTGCGCCAGCTCACGCCGTCGATGACCTGATCGAGGAAACCGCTGCTCCGGGTCTCCATCGTGCCGTCGTGCGCGTGGTTGCTGGCCAGGATCTCGCCGCGCAGTGAACTGACCTGGCAGGCCATGCCATCCGGGATGCTGAGCTGATCGGCCGAGAAATGCGCGTGTTCCTCCCGCGCCGACAGCGGCTGGGGCAGCTGGTCGACCAACCCGGCGACCATGCGGGCCGACGCCACCAGGCGCTGATCGAGAGAGAACATCATCTGCTGGCGCAGGTCGCGCAGCATCCAGGCAGCGGCCAGGGCCCAGATGACGATGAAGGCACTGCCCAGGATCAGGCTCAAGCGCAGGCGCAGGCTCATGCTTCAGGTGCTCCGGGTACCTGCGCCGGCCCCAGTCGATAGCCCAGGCCCCGGACGGTCTCGACGATGCCGTTGCCCAGCTTGCGTCGCAGATGGTGAATGTGCACGTTGAGGGCGTTGCTTTCGACCTCGTCGCCGAATCCGTAGACACAGTCCTTGAGCTGCTCGCTGGACAGCACTCGGCCGGGATTCTGCAACAGGGCCTGCAACAACGCCTGCTCGCGCCGCGACAGGTCGACCGGCTGCCCGGCGAGGCTGGCCTGGCAGCGGCTGGGGTCATAGTGCAACGGGCCATGCTCGATCACGTTGACCGCACGGCCGGCCACCCGCCGTAGCAAGGTGTGCAGCCGCGCTGCCAGCTCGCGCAGGTCGAACGGCTTGAGCAAGTAGTCGTCGGCGCCGGCCTGCAGGCCTTCCACCCGGTCGGTGACGGCATCGCGCGCGGTGAGCACCAGTACCGGCAGGGTTTCGCCCTGCTGGCGCAAGCGCCGCAGCAGCTTGAGGCCGTCTTCGTCCGGCAGGCCGAGGTCGAGGATCATCACATCGAAGCGCGCGGCCTGCAGCAGGGCGCGCGCCGCCGAGGCCGTGGCGACGCGGTCGACCACCAGGCCTTGGGCGACCAGGCCTGCGGCGATGCCGCTGGCGATCAGGTCATCGTCCTCGCAGAGCAGTACGTGCATGCCGGGCCTCCAGGAAACAGGGCGACCAGTGGAACAGGGCCGAATTAAGCCGGGATTATGCCGCGCACGCCTAGGGAAACAAGACCGTCTTTTCCCTGTGGGGCGTGGATTAATCCGTGGTTAATCTCACCCGCCGAGCATGCCGACCTGTCTCGTTTCTTCCAGGTGCTCGTCATGCGCTCGCTGTCGTTGTTCATCCTGCTGTGGCTCGCCGGGCCGCTGCAGGCCAATCCGTTCGATCGTCCAGCCGATTTCCTGCCGGTCGATCAAGCCTTCGCGCTCAGCCAGGAACGCTTGCCCGAGGGTCGGATGCGTCTGCATTTCGACATCCGCGAAGGGTACTACCTGTACCAGAAGCGTCTGTCGTTCGAGGGTCTGCCCGCCGGGCAGCATCCGGTGCTGCCGCAGGCAACGACGCACCATGACGAATTCTTCGGCGAATCGGCCATCTACCGGCACGCCTTGACCCTCGATCTGCCCGCCAGCGCCAGGGGTTCACTGCGCCTGGGCTGGCAGGGCTGCGCCGACGCCGGCTTGTGCTATCCCCCGCAGACCCGCCTGATCGACCTGGGCGGCGTGCCTGTCACGGCGCCAGCCCTGGCCGACGATCAGAGCCTGGCCGGCGAGCTGGGCGCCCGTGGCCTGGGGTGGAGCCTGCTGGCGTTCTTCGGCCTGGGCCTGCTGCTGGCCTTCACCCCCTGTTCGCTGCCCATGCTGCCGATCCTGGCCGGCCTGGTCGTGGGCAGCGGTGCCCGTGCCCGGCGTGGCTGGCTGCTGGCCGGGGTGTACGTGCTCTGCATGGCCCTGGTGTACGCGGTGCTCGGCGTGGTGGCCGCCCTGCTGGGCGCCAGCGTGCAGGCCGCGCTGCAGCAACCCTGGTTGCTCGGTATTCTGGCGGCCCTGTTCGTGGCGCTGGCCCTGCCGATGTTCGGCGCCTTCGAGCTGCAGTTGCCGGCCGCCCTGCGCGACCGGCTGGACCGCGCCGGCCAGGGCACCCGCGGCGGCAGCCTGTATGGCGCGGCGCTGCTGGGGGCACTGTCCGGCCTGCTGCTCGGTCCCTGCATGACCGCGCCCCTGGCCGGCGCCTTGCTGTACATCGCCCAGAGCGGCGATGCCTGGCAGGGCGCACTGGTGCTGTTCAGCCTGGGCCTGGGCATGGGCGCACCGCTACTGCTGCTGGTGATCCTGGGCAACCGCTACCTGCCCCGCCCCGGCGCTTGGATGAACCGGGTCAAGGGCGTGTTTGGTTTCGTGTTCCTGGGCATGGCGCTGTACACCGTGCGCAGCCTGCTGCCGGCGCCGCTGGTGGTCGCCTTGTGCGGCGCCTGGCTGCTGGCCCTGGCCTGGGCCCTGTGGCTGACGCTGGAGGCGCTGCCTCACCTGCGCGCGCTGGGCCTGATCGCCGGTCTGTGGGGGGCGTTGCTGGTCATCGGGGCGAGCGCAGGCGCCGAGCATCCCTGGCAACCCCTGCGCCCGTTCGTCGATCAAGGCGTGCCACGCGAGCAGGCGGGCGCCCAGGCACCGTTCACGACCGTCAGCGAGCCAGCCGCCCTGCAGCGCGAACTGGACGCGGCACGTCAGGCCGGGCACTGGGTGCTGCTGGACTATTCGGCCGACTGGTGTGCGGCCTGCAAGGTCATGGAACGCGAGGTGTTCGCGCGCGCCGACGTGCAGGCCAGCCTGGCCGGTGTACGGCTGCTGCGCCTGGACGTGACCACCGACGGCCACGCCAGCGCCGAGCTGCTGCGCCGCTACCAGGTGCCCGGCCCGCCCACGCTGATCTGGCTGGGCCCTGATGGCCAGGAGCGGCGCGCCCGCCGCCTGACGGGCCAAGTCGATGCGCCGACGTTCCTGGCGCACTGGCAACAGACCCGGAGCCAAGGATGATGCTGAGCCTGAGCTTCGGCCCGGTGACCCTGGCCTACGATCACCTGGTGCTGCTGGTGGCACTGGCCATGGCGAGCCTGATCGGTGGCGGATTGGCGCGACGCGGTCGCGTGGACACGCGCCCGATCGTCTTCAACCTGATGCTGCTGGGTCTGGCCTGCGCGCGAATGGGCTTCGTCATCGCCTACTGGCCGAGCTACCAGGCCGACCCCTGGCAGGCCCTCGATGTACGCGATGGCGGTTTCCTGGCGCTGCCGGGTGTGCTGGGTCTCGTCCTGGCCGCCCTGCTGTTCGGCTGGCGCAGGCCTCAGGCACGTCGCCCGCTGGCCTGGAGCCTGCTCGGCGCCGCGGTCGTGTGGGCAGCGGGCGGGCTGCTTGGCCACTGGCACGAACAGCAGACCCGATTGCCCGAACTGACCCTGCACGACGCACAGCAGCGGCCCGTGACGCTGCAGCACTACGCCGGGAGACCGCTGGTGGTCAACCTGTGGGCCAGCTGGTGCCCGCCCTGCCGACGCGAGATCCCGGTCCTGCAGGAGGCTCAGCATGCCTATCCTGGCGTGACCTTCCTGTTCGTCAACCAGGGCGAGACGCCCGAACTGCTTGGGACTTTCCTCGCCACGGCCGGGCTGACGGGCTCACGCGTGCTGTTCGACGAAGCAGGCGAGCTGGCGCGTCGTGTCGGCTCTGGCGCGCTGCCGACGACCCTGTTCTACGACGCCGACGGTCGCCTGGTGGGCAGCCACCTGGGCGAGCTATCGCGCGCCAGCCTGCGCCATGCGCTGCTTCCCCTTCTGCAGTCGACCCCGTCTGCCCCCGATTCCACAGGACATTGATCATGCATGTGCTTTCACGACTCTCTCTGCTGTCGACCCTGTTGTGCGCCTCGCTGGCCCATGCCGAGTCGTTTCCCGAGCCGATCCGCCAGTTGCAGGACAAGGGCGCGGTGATCAAGGGCCGCTTCGAGACCCCTGGCGGCCTGCAGGGCTACGCCGCCGAATACCAGAACAACGCCATGGCGCTGTACCTCACCGAAGACGGCAAGCACGTGCTGGTCGGCACGCTGTTCGACGACCAGGGTCAGGACCTGAGCGCCGAACCCTTGGAACGGCTGGTGTACGGGCCGATGGGCGAAGTGGTGTGGGGCCAGTTGGCCCAATCGGCCTGGATCGCCGACGGCCGGGACGATGCGCCACAGACCCTCTACGTGTTCAGTGACCCCAACTGCCCCTACTGCACGCTGTTCTGGGAGCAAGTGCGGCCCTGGGTGACCTCGGGCAAGGTGCAGGTGCGGCACGTGATGGTCGGGATCATTCGTGCCGACAGCCTGGGCAAGTCGGCGGCGCTGCTGGCCGCGAAGGAGCCGGTCAAGGCCCTGGCCGACCATGAACGGGCGGGCAAGCGCAGCTCGCTGGCCCCGTTGACGCCGATCCCCGAAGCCCTCGGCAAGCGGCTGGAAGCCAACCAGGCACTGATGCAGTCGCTGGGGCTGAGCGCGACGCCGGCGGTCTTCTACCGCGATGCGCAAGGACGCCTGCAAAGCCTGCAGGGCGCACCGGGCGGAGCGCGCCTGGCAGCGGTGCTGGGGAAACCCTAGGGTCTGCAGCGCTGCACGCTGCCGATGCCTTATCGTGCGCGGGGTTTGAGGTCCAGCCGACGCAGGTGACAGGTCACCTCTTCGCGGTCGTGGTACAGCTGCTTGCAGGCGATCGACACGCGCACCTTGCGCGCCTTGAACCCTGCCTCCATGCGTTCGAGCAGCCGCCGCACCTCGGCATGGCGTTGCTTCATCGGCAGCTTGAGGTTGACCACCGCCTCGCGACACAGGCCCTCGCCCAGCCAGGTCTCGATCAGCGACGCGGTACGCGCCGGCTTCTCGACGATGTCGCAGACCATCCAGTCCACCGTCTGCTTGGGCTGC
>JAQZAY010000119.1 GCA_029239415.1 Pseudomonas sp.
GGTGGGCATCTTCCCGGCCTACGAGGCCAACGCCTTCGCCACCGGCTGGAACCGCAACGACGCGCTGGTCGCGGTCAGCCAGGGCCTGCTCGAGCGCTTCTCCCCCGATGAAGTGCGTGCGGTGCTGGCCCACGAGATCGGCCACGTGGCCAACGGCGACATGGTGACCCTGGCCTTGGTGCAGGGCGTGGTGAACACCTTCGTGATGTTCTTCGCGCGTATCATCGGCAACTTCGTCGACAAGGTGATCTTCAAGAACGAGGAAGGGCGCGGCATTGCCTTCTTCGTCGCCACCATCGTCGCCGAGCTGGTGCTGGGCATCCTGGCCAGCATGATCGTCATGTGGTTCTCGCGTCGCCGCGAATACCGTGCCGACGAAGCCGGCGCCCGCCTGGCCGGCACCAACGCCATGGTCGGCGCCCTGCAGCGCCTGCGCTCGGAGCAAGGCCTGCCGGTGCACATGCCCGACACCATGAAGGCCTTCGGCATCAATGGCGGCCTCAAGCACGGCCTTGCCGGCCTGCTGATGAGCCACCCGCCGCTCGAAGACCGCATCGACGCACTGCGCCGCCGCGGTTGAGACAGGCTGCAGACGAAAAGGGCGACTTCGGTCGCCCTTTTTCGTGGGCTCAGCGCTGGATGCGGTAGACCCGCTCGAACAGCCTGGGCACACCCGCCTGGACGAATCTGGGGCTGTGCTCGAGGATGTCGCAGGCTTGTACCTGCCCTACCCGCCAGCCATCGAACAGGCGCTGCACCTCATCATCGGTGACCGCGAACGGCGGGCCTTGCAGGCGCGCCTGCTCGTAGTCCAGGGTCACCAGCAGCAGGTCGCAGGCCGCAGGCAGCACTCGCGCCAGGTGCTGCACATAACGCTCGCGCATGGGCGGCGGCAAGGCGATCAGGGCGGCCCGGTCATAGACCGCCACGCAGTCGGCAACGTCCTCGCGACCGAGGTCGAAGAAATCCCCCTGCCACAGCTCGATTTCGGCGGTGCGCCAGCGAGTGAAGCCATCCTGCTCGAGCACGTCGGCCTCCAGGCCCTGCTCATGGAAGAAGTCCAATACGGCCTTTTCGGAAATCTCCACGCCCAGCACGCGATACCCTTGCGAGGCCAGCCACAGCATGTCCAGGCTCTTGCCGCACAACGGCACCAGCACCCGGCTGCCCGGCGCCAGCCCCAATGAGGGCCAGTGATTGTGCAGGTAGGTGTTCACCCGGGACTGATGGAAACCGATCTGGTTGTCTTCCCACCGCTTGTTCCAAAAGGCTGGCTCCATGGATCGCTCCTGAAAATTCGATTGGATGGCTGCAAAACTTATATTGGATCTCGATGCTGCATCTGCTTGAAGATGACTTCATCTTAACCCTCAGGACACAACCATGCTGCCCAGCCTGTTCATTTCCCATGGCTCGCCCATGCTCGCCCTGCAGCCTGGCGCCAGCGGACCGGCGTTGGCGGCACTGGCAGGGTCGCTGCCCCGGCCCAAGGCAATCGTGGTGGTGTCGGCGCACTGGGAGAGCCGCGAGCTGCTGGTGACTGGGCATTGCGAACCCGAGACCTGGCACGACTTCGGCGGGTTTCCTGCGGCGTTGTACGCCGTGCAATACCCCGCGCCCGGTGAGCCCGGGCTGGCAGCGCGAGTCAGCCAGATGCTCTCCAGCAGTGGCCTGCCAGCCCGCCTCGATCCACAGCGCCCGTTCGACCATGGCAGCTGGGTGCCACTGTCGCTGATGTATCCGCAGGCGGATATCCCGGTGGTGCAGGTGTCACTGCCCAGCCAGGCGGGGCCACAGTTGCAGCTGCGCATTGGCCAGGTCTTGGCCGCGTTGCGCGCAGAAGGCATCCTGCTGATCGGTTCGGGCAGCATCACTCACAACCTTGGCGAACTCGACTGGCACGCCGGTCCCGAGACCATCGAGCCGTGGGCGCGGGCGTTTCGCGATTGGGTGGTGGACAGGCTGGATGCGAGTGACGACGCTGCTCTGCTCGACTATCGCCGGCAGGCGCCGTTCGCGGTACGCAATCATCCGAGCGATGAGCACCTGCTGCCGCTGTTTTTCGCGATGGGTGCGGGGGAGCGCTTCGGCATTGTCCACCAAGCTTCACCCTGGGGGCCCTGGGCATGGACATCTACCGCTTCGACTAGACATCCATGCACCTGCGCCAGCGCAGAGGCCGGCACAGGTGCATGGTCCGATCCTGCAGGCAAAAAAAATCCCCGAACCAGTCGGGGATTTTTTTATTCAGCGCGGAGCAGATCAGTCCTCGCGGTACCGGCGCAGCTTGAGCTGCTTGCCTGCAACGCGGGTGTCCTTGAGCTTGGTCAGCAGACGCTCGAGGCCGTCTTCGGGCAGCTCGATCAGGCTGAAGCTGTCGCGCACCTGGATGCGGCCGATCGCTTCGCGGGCCAGGCCACCTTCGTTGAGGATCGCGCCCAGAAGGTTCTTGGCGGCGATGCCATCACGGGCACCCAGGGCAGTACGGCAACGCGCACGGCCTTCGCCCAGCGGCAAGGGTGCACGACGCTCGCGCTCGCCACCACGGTCGCTACGCTCACTGCGCTCGCCCGTACCGACGGTACGCTCACGCGGCGAGTAGGTCGGCACCAGGGGCTGTTCGCCTTCCACCGCCGCCAGGCTCAGCGCCTGACCGTTGGTGGCCTTGCGCAGCAGGGCCGAAGCCAGGGCGCGCGGGCTGCAGCCCAGGTCGGTGGTCAGGCGGTCGAGCAGGTCGCCATGGCTGGCTTCGGCATCGGCCACCAGGGGCGCGAGGCTTGCGGTCAGCTTCTTGATGCGGGCATCGAGCACGGCCTGGGCATTGGGCAGACGAGCTTCGGCAACCTTCTGGCCGGTTACACGCTCGATGACCTGCAGCATGCGGCGCTCGCGCGGGGTGACCAGCAGCAGCGCGCGGCCTTCGCGACCGGCACGGCCAGTACGGCCGATACGGTGCACGTAGGACTCCGGGTCGTACGGCATGTCGACGTTGAACACGTGGGTGATGCGCGGTACGTCCAGGCCACGGGCGGCGACGTCGGTGGCGACGACGATGTCCAGGCGACCGTCCTTGAGCGACTCGATCACGCGCTCACGCTGGTTCTGGGCGATGTCGCCGTTCAGCGCGGCAGCCTTGTAGCCCTTGGCTTCCAGCGCGCTGGCCAGGTCCAGGGTGGCTTGCTTGGTACGCACGAAGGCGATCAGCGCGTCGAACTCCTCGACTTCCAGCAGACGCAGCACGGCCGGGATCTTCTGGTCGGCGTGGACCATCAGGTGGGCCTGGTCGATCGCGGTGACGGTCTGGGTCTTGGTCTGGATCTTGACATGCTTGGGGTCACGCAGGTGACGCTCGGCGATGCTACGGATCGAAGACGGCAGAGTGGCCGAGAACAGCACGGTCTGGCGGGTTTCAGGAATGGCCTTGAAGATGACTTCGAGGTCGTCCATGAAGCCCAGCTTGAGCATTTCGTCCGCTTCGTCGAGCACCAGGTGCTTGATGGTGGACAGGACTTTCTCGTCGCGACGCAGGTGGTCGCAGAGACGGCCCGGAGTGGCCACGACGATTTGCGCGCCGTTGCGGATTGCTTTGAGTTGTGGGCCCATCGGGGCACCACCGTACACGGCCACCACGTTAACGCCCGGCATCTGCTTGGCGTAGGTTTCGAAAGCGGTGGCTACTTGCAGCGCCAACTCACGGGTTGGCGCAAGGATCAGGGCTTGCGGTTCGCGCTTGCTCGTGTCGATACGGCTGAGGATCGGCAGTGCGAAGGCAGCGGTCTTGCCGGTGCCCGTCTGCGCCTGGCCGATCATGTCGTGACCGGCGAGGATGATCGGGATCGACTGTTGCTGGATGGCCGATGGCTCTTCGTAGCCAGTGGCTACGACAGCGGCAACAATGCTCGGGTTGAGATCGAGAGCGGCGAATCCGCCGGTTTCCTGGGTCATGGGTCTGCCTCTAGGTGCATCCGCAAAGACCCATGCTCCAAAACTGCACATGCCTTGAAAGACCCAAAGGTCACCCAGGCAGCTTTGGCGGCGGGGATTTGCGAAAACGATTGAAAATGGGAACGTCTTGGGACGGTCCGCCTAGCGGACGCGCAGCCGAAGCTGATCAGGAGGACTTGCATCCACTGAAATGAAGGTCCGCTAAAAGACCGGCGCGTACTATATCTGAAATCGAGGAGAACGGTGAGAAATATTTCGTAGCGGCGTGGTTGGCTGAAACGGCTGACCTGGGGAGCGGCCTTGTGCCGCGATGGACCGCGAAGCGGTCCCCACCCAGGCACCTCAGGTAGCCGGCCGAATCTCCGAGATCAAGGTCTCCAGCGAATACCCCAGCTGCGGCGCCAACGCCTCAGCCCGCGCCCGCAATCCCTGCATGTCCAGCCCCTGCTCCAGGCCCGCCGGCACGATCACGATCACATTGCCCTCCTTCACCGGCAGCTCCCAGTAATGCCGGTGATACAGCCCACGCAAAAGCGCAGCGCCAAGCGGCTTGCCGTCCTCCCCCGCCCATTGGTTGATCACCAGCCATCCGCCAGGATTGAGCTTGCGCTGGCAGTCTTCCAGAAATCCCCAGGCCAGGTGCCCGACGCCCGGGCCGTGATCGGTATAGAGGTCGACGAAGATCAGGTCGGCGGTCTCGGCGCCGGGCAGCAGCTCGAGTGCATCGCCGACCCGGATGTACAGCCGTGGGTCGTCGGCGAGCCCCAGGTACTCCATGGCCAGGCGCGGCACGTCGGGTCGCAGCTCGATGGCCTCGACGTCGTCCAGCGGCAGGAACTCGAGGCAGGCCTGGGTCAGCGTGCCGGCGCCCAGCCCCAGGAACAGCGCGCTCTCGGGCTGCTCGTGGCACAGCGCGCCGACCAGCATGGCGCGGGTATAGTCGTACTCCAGCCAGCTCGGGTCGGCGGTGAACACGCAGCTCTGCTCGATCGCCTCGCCAAACTCGAGAAACCGGTAGTCCTCGACCTCCAGCACGCTGATGGTGCCCCACGCATCCTGCACCTGGGCCAGCAGCCGCTCTTCCCGTTCACCTGCCATATGTCCCGAGCCCCTGCCGTCCGGCAAAGACCCGCATTGTCCGCCAAGCCCGCCAGTGCAACAAGCGCGCTGGCAGCTGTTAACATGGTTTCACACTCTTTCCAGACATGACCGAGCCTGCGATGAACCTACCCTGGACGCCTGACAGCTGGCGCGCCCTGCCGATCCAGCAGCAACCGACCTACCCCGACGCCGCGCACTTGCTCAAGGTCGAGCAGACCCTGGCCAGCTACCCGCCGCTGGTGTTCGCCGGCGAAGCCCGCGAGCTGCGCCGGCAGTTTGCCGAGGTTACCCAGGGCCGGGCATTCCTCCTGCAGGGCGGGGATTGCGCCGAAAGCTTCGCCGAGTTTTCCGCCGCCAAGATCCGCGACACCTTCAAGGTGCTGCTGCAGATGGCGATCGTCATGACCTTTGCCGCCGGCTGCCCGGTGGTCAAGGTCGGCCGCATGGCCGGGCAGTTCGCCAAGCCGCGCTCGGCCAATGATGAAACGCTGGACGGCGTGACCCTGCCAGCCTACCGCGGCGATATCGTCAACGGCATCGGCTTCGACGAAAAGAGCCGCGTGCCCGACCCCGAGCGCCTGCTGCAGGCCTACCACCAGGCCACCGCCAGCCTCAACCTGCTGCGTGCCTTCGCCCAGGGTGGCTTTGCCGACCTGCACCAGGTGCACAAGTGGAACCTGGACTTCATCGCCAACTCGGCCCTGGCCGAGAAGTACCACCTGCTGGCCGACCGTATCGACGAGACCCTGGCGTTCATGCGTGCCTGCGGCATGGACAGCTCGCCGCAGCTGCGCGAGACCAGCTTCTTCACCGCCCACGAAGCCCTGCTGCTCAACTATGAAGAAGCCTTCGTGCGCAGCGACAGCCTGACCGGTGACTACTACGATTGCTCGGCGCACATGCTGTGGATCGGCGACCGCACCCGCCAGCTCGATGGCGCGCATGTCGAGTTCCTGCGTGGCGTGCACAACCCGATCGGGGTCAAGGTCGGTCCGAGCATGAACCCCGAGGAACTGATCCGCCTGATCGATCGCCTCAACCCGGACAACGATCCAGGCCGGCTCAACCTGATCGTGCGCATGGGCGCGGGCAAGGTCGGCGATCACCTGCCAGGGTTGATCCGCACCGTCGAGCGCGAAGGTCGCCAGGTGCTGTGGAGCTCCGACCCCATGCATGGCAACACCATCAAGGCCAGCAGCGGCTACAAGACCCGTGACTTCGCGCAGATCCTCAGCGAGGTGAAGCAGTTCTTCCAGGTGCACCAGGCCGAAGGCAGCTATGCCGGCGGCATCCATATCGAGATGACCGGGCAGAACGTCACCGAATGCATCGGCGGTGCCCGGCCGATCACCGAAGACGCCTTGTCGGACCGCTACCACACCCATTGCGACCCGCGCATGAATGCCGACCAGTCGCTGGAGCTGGCGTTCATGATCGCCGAGACGTTGAAGCAGGTGCGCCGGTAGGGTTCCTCCAGCAGGGCCGGCCGCTTAGCTGGCTTGCCCCCGAAGAGGCCGGCAGGGTCACAGGAGATGCCATGAATGACAGGCATCACTTCACCAGCGGATCATTCCAGAACGGGCGCTCCGATTCTTGCAGAGTGTCCGCGCGGCTCAACCCGAGATCCGCGAGCGCCTCGTCGCTCAGGCTCGCCAGCTGTTGCCGCTGGCGATACAGCTCGATCCAGCGAGCAGGCCGCTTCAGGTACGCACCCAAGTTGATCTGACCTTTCATCGTGAAGCCCTCCGTATTGGATGGCATCAGTGTCCCGCCAGGCTTAAGATCAATCCAACGAATGTTTCTTATGCCTGGCATCTAGGAGATTGATGCAATGTCCCACTACCAGAGCCTTGATTCGGATGTGTTGCGTACCTTCGTGGCGATCGCCGAACAAGGCGGGTTTACCCGCGCCGGCGAGGTCGTCAACCGCACGCAGTCGGCCGTGAGCATGCAGATGAAGCGGCTGGAGGAGGACATCCTGCAACGCCAGCTGTTCGAGCGCGAGGGCCGCCAGGTGCGGCTGACCGCCGAGGGCCAGGTGCTGCTCGGCTACGCACGGCGCATCCTCAAGCTGCAAGGCGAAGTGTTCAACACCCTGCGCATGCCGCACATGGTCGGCCTGGTGCGCATCGGCACACCGGACGACTACGCCATGCGCTTTTTGCCGGGGATCCTGTCGAGCTTTGCACAGGCCTATCCACTGGTGCAGGTGGAAGTCCACTGCGAGCCGTCCAAGCAGCTGTTGATGCGCCAGGACCTGGACCTGACCATTGTCACTCGCGAGCCTGGCGCCGAGCTGGGCCAGCTGCTGCGCCAGGAGCGCCTGGTGTGGGCTGCGGCGCAGGGCTTCTGCCCCCAGGACCAGCGTCCCATGCCACTGGCGATGTTCAACACCGATTGCTTCTGCCGCGCATGGGCCTGCAACGCACTGGAAGCACACGAGCTCGAGTATCGCCTCGCCTACACCAGCCCGAGCCTGGCGGCGATCTTCGCCATTGTCAGCGCGGGCCTTGCGGTGACGGCGCAGCTGCAGAGCCTGATCGGCGGCAACCTGCGCGTCATTGGCGAGCACGAGGGCCTGCCGCAGCTGCCCCTGGCCAACGTGATGCTGCTGCGCAACCCGCGCACCCAGTCGCCCATTACCGACTGCATGGCCGAGTACATTGCCGAGGGCTTCGCCGCCTGAGCGGCTTCAACTGCAAGCTGCAAGAGGTGCGGCTTGCAGTAGCTCTTGCCTGGAGCTTGCGGCTTAAAGCTCGAAGGCAAGCATGACCGCGCAAACGATCAGGAAACCGCAGAACAGCGTGCGCAGTACTTTCTCGGGCATTGCATGGGCCATCTTCACGCCCCAGCTGATGCTCAGCAGGCCACCGGCCGCCAGTGGCACCCCCATGTGCCAGTCCACCGTGTGGTGCCAGCCGTAGGTCAGCAAGGTAACCGTGGTGCTGGGCGCGGCGAGGGCCAGCGACAAGCCCTGGGCCACCACCTGGGTGGTGCCGAACACGCTGGTCAGCACCGGCGTGGCAATCACCGCGCCGCCCACCCCGAACAACCCGCCCATGGTCCCGGCGAAGCTGCCGAGCGCGGCAAGCCAGGGCCAGCCATGGCGCAGCCCCGGGCCGGGCGCGGCGCTGCGCATGAACATGCGCGCCACGTTCCACACGGCCAGCACCACCAGAAAGGCCACGAACCCCAGGCGCATGGCGTGCGCATCGATGCCCACCGCCCAGATCGAGCCGAACCAGGCAAACACGAAACTGCACAGTGCCAAGGGCAACGCATGGCGAAGCTCGATGCGATTGCGCTGGTGATAGCGCCACAGCGCCAGCAGCACGTTCGGCACCACCATGACCAGCGCGGTGCCCTGGGCCAGCTGCTGGTCGAGCCCGAACAGCACGCCCAGCGCCGGAATGGCGATCAATCCCCCACCGATGCCGAACACGCCGCCCACCGTGCCCAGCACCGCGCCCAACCCGATATACATCAACCACTCGATCATCAATGCCTCGCCTGCTCGTTTAATGCGCGCATGCTACTGGCATCCGCGCGCGGCGTCTTGAACATGAAACGAACTCTCGCGGCCGATCGCTGCTCGAATTGCTCAAGAGCGATTCGGATCTTCCTCCTTTCAGATTCCAGGGACCTGCATGAACGCCGACACCCGAGCCACTAGTGACGAGCTGCTGCTGGACAATCAGGTCTGCTTTGCCCTGCACTCTACCTCACTGCTGATGACCAAGGTCTACAAGCCGCTGCTGCAAGCGCTTGGCCTGACCTACCCGCAATACCTGGCCATGCTCGTGCTGTGGGAGCAGGATGGCCTCACGGTGGGCGAGATCAGCCACCGATTGCTCACCGACCCCGGCTCATTGACGCCGCTGCTCAAGCGCCTGGAAGCCGAAGGGCTGCTCAATCGCACCCGCAGCCGGGAGGATGAGCGCGTGGTGCTGGTGGAGCTGACCGAGCAAGGGCGAGCGCTGCAGCAGGAGGCGCGGCAGGTGCCGCCCTGCATCCAGGCAGCGAGCGGGCGCAGCGTCGAGCGTCTGCAGGAATTGCAGGCGGAGTTGCTGGAGCTGAGGGCGCAGTTGCAGAAGAGTCTGTAGGGGGTAGCAAATGCTACAAAAAAACCCGGCCGGGGCCGGGTTCTTGCAGTCGCCAGGAAGTCTTACTTCTTGGAACGGCCCTTGAAGCTGCCATCGCGAGTGTCGATGTCGATCATTTCGTCGATCTCGATGAAGTCGGCAACCTGGATCTCGGTACCGTTGCTCAGCTTGGCTGGCTTCATGACCTTGCCCGAGGTGTCGCCACGCGCGGCGTTCTCGGTGTAGACGACCTTGCGGCTGATGGTGGTCGGCAGTTCTACCGACACCAGGCGCTCTTCGAAGAACACGGCTTCGCAGATGTCTTCCATGCCTTCTTCGACGTACGGCAGAACGGCCTCGATGTCTTCGGCGTTCAGCTCGTACATGGTGTAGTCGGTGGTGTCCATGAAGGTGTAGGTGTCACCGCTGATGAACGACAGGGTCGCTTCCTTGCGATCCAGGATCACGTCGTCCAGCTTGTCGTCGGCACCGTAGACCGTTTCGGTCTTGTAGCCGGTCAGCAGGTTCTTCAGCTTGGTCTTCATGATCGCGCTGTTACGGCCCGACTTGGTGAATTCAGCTTTCTGAACCAGCCACGGGTCGTTGTCGATCCGCAGGACGGTACCGGGTTTGAGTTCTTTACCAGTTTTCATTGCGAAGTATCCGAATCGGGATGGATTTATAAAAATCGAGGCCGCGTATCATATCCAATTTCGGTAAAAGTGTACCAGCGCCTTGGCAAGGTCTGGCTGAGCGGCCTGGCGCGCGCACCATTGGCGGGCATGCCGACGCAGCTCGTCCCAGTGCGCCGAAGCCTGGCGCCAGGCCGGCCCAAGGTCGCGGTCCATGTTCCAGGCACGCCAGAGCTCGACCAGTGCCGCCTCGGCAGGCCCAGACAACCCGTGTCGATAATGCGACAGGAACGCGTCGAGCTTTTCCCAGTGGGCATTGTCTTCCTGGATATAGATATGCCAGAGCATCGGCTTGGCGGCCCACTGCGCGCGCACGAACGAATCCTCGCCGCGCACGGCATTGAAGTCGCAGCTCCAGAGCAGGCGGTCGTAGTCGTCCTGGCTGACGAACGGCAGTATCTGCA